>DAOSOK010000036.1 GCA_035373905.1 Candidatus Ozemobacteraceae bacterium
CTGATTGCTGGAAAGCTAAATTTTGGTCTACCCACGTAAAATAGCGAGGAACCACTTTTTGAGACAAGTAGTAATCGGAAATGATCCATGTATTATGGCATGTATATATACATTCGGTTGCGTTGGTTCCATGAATCAGAATATCAGATGACATAATACTCATTTTGTGAGAGGTTTACATGGTCGATTTCGGTTTTTGGGCCCTGGTGTTGATTCTTGGCGTGGTTTTCACCTTCTGGGGCTGGTTCGGCCGGAAGCGGGAGGCGGAGCTGAAAAAACACCTGCTGGGGAAGGTCCCGTCGGTCACGATCACGGCCCCATTCCCTGGGCCGTCGGTCAGCACCGACAGCGGCACCCCGGCGAAAACAACGTGCAAAAAATGCGGGGTCGTGTTCGAACCGGCCATTACCCTGAGACTGCCCCTCACCGCCGCAGGGATGCTTCTGGGGTACAGTATCGGCGCGTCAATCGAGAAAATCCCCATCATCCCGATGCTGATGATGCTGATCGGCAACCGCTACATCGACATGATCATCTTCGGCGTCCTGGGCCACCAGATCGGCCGCAGATATGGGCGCTGTCCCGCATGTGGAGCGTTTCAACGGCTTTATTGAGTCCTGCATATCAAAAACCAGCTTCGTGTCTCCGTTCGTGCTGAGCTTGTCGAAGCACGAACAGCCACTTGCCGATGGTTCCTCATTTCGCCCTTCGACAAGCTCAGGGCGAACGGTTGGTTTTCATTCTGAAGGACTCAATAGATCGTCCTGAGCCTGTCGACGAGGCAAGGACTTCTCGTGCTTCGACAGGCTCAGCACGAACGGGCTGGGCCTTACGCTGAAGGGGCGGGGCGGGAGGCCTGGAATTTTCTTGCTTGTCGCCAGTAGGATGACGAGAGGAAGCGGGCGAGGATGAGGGGGAAGGCGGTCAGTATGACCGTGCCGAGGAGGGTTTCCTGGACGGGTGTCCAGCCGTATTGGCTGGGGTCTTGGGCCTGGGCGTACAGGCCGAGGAGGATGAGGGCCCAGAAGCCGGCCGCGAGGGTGTAGATCAGGCGGGCGACGTAGAGTTTCAAGGCAGAGGGGGCGGTGGCAACGGGTTCTTCCGTTTCTTCCACGACGGGCGGGCCGCCGTGGCTGGCGATCCGCTGGAGGGAGAGGCGGCGGCCGGTTTCGAAGAGGTTGCGAAGGGTCTTCCAGATGTAGACAGGGCCGGCCAGGAACATGATCAGAACGAGAAGGGGCTGCTGGCTGAGCAGGAAGGCGTCGTAGAGGCCGTGGCCGAAAACGGCGTAGAGGTAGCCCCGGACGATGAGGGATTGCTGCTGCTCGGGCGGGGCGAACTTCGCAAGACCGGCGTAATACCCCATCATGGCACCCCAGGCGAGGTGGCCGGGGACCGACAGGACGGCGCGCAGGACACCGACGCCGGCGCCGTGGTCGAGGACGTAGAAGAAGTTCTCGACGCCGGCGAACCCGAGCGATGCGGCCGAGACGTAGACGATGCCGTCGTTTTCCTCGTTGAAGTTCGGGTCGTTCCAGACGGGAACGAGGCCGGCGAGAAGTTTTCCGAGCTCTTCGACGGCGGCGATCCCGAGGAACGAGAAGAGGAAGATGCCGGCGAGGTCTTTCGGCGGGCCGCCGAACGCGAATTTCTCGATGGCGACCTCGACGATCACAACGGGAACGATCGCCATCGCGCCCCATTTCATGACCTTCATGACGAGCTCGACCGGCTCCGGCTCGGCGCGGTCCATATAGCGGAGATACCGGAAGAACATCACGATCGGGGCAATCGACAGAATTGTCAATACAAGAAACGGCAGCACGTGCGAACCTCCCGGAAAATCCTTCTCACATTGCCATTGTTCCCCATCGCCCCCTGAAAAGTAAAGGGCGATTTTCGAACCGGTTTTTCGCCATTCCGGATAAGGTCGTCACCGTCACAGATCTTCATCTGAACTACTTTTCAGACTAATCGGGTATTTTTGCAAGTTGAACTTGCATAAATACCCTCCCGATCGTATGATTAGGTTGGAATGATACCGCGCACGATCGAAAACCTCCTGAAGAAGCTGGCCCGGCAGTATCCGGTGATCACCGTAACGGGGCCACGTCAGAGCGGAAAAACCACGCTCTGCCGGGCCGCGTTTCCGAAGATGCCGTATGTCAGTCTCGAAGCCCATGATATCCGTTCATTTGCCATGGATGATCCTCGCGGCTTTCTGGCACAGTATTCCGGCGGTGCGATTCTCGACGAGATCCAGCGTGCACCGGAACTGCCCTCGTATATCCAGACGCTCGTCGATGAAGACCCTGCGCCTGGGCGTTTCATCCTGACCGGCAGCCAGCAACTCGAAATGACGAATGTCGTTTCGCAGTCACTCGCGGGCCGGACGACGCTTCTGAAGCTTCTTCCGTTCAGTATCGACGAACTCGGGCCGAGGCGGTTGCCAAAGAGTCTCGACGAGGTTCTTCTCACGGGGTTCTATCCTCGGATTCACGATCGGGGCCTCGACCCGGTGCGCACTCTGGCCGATTATTTCGAAACGTATGTCGAGCGTGACCTCCGGCAGTTGGCCCATCTACGCGACCTCAGCCTCTTCACGCGGTTCGTCAAGTTGTGCGCGGGAAGGGTGGGGAACCTCTGCAATCTCCAGGGACTGGCCGCCGACACGGGCGTCTCGCATACGACGGCCCGGGCCTGGATGAGGCTTCTCGAAGCCTGCTACGTCGTCTTTCTCCTGCCGCCATGGTATCGAAACGTCAGCCGCAGACTGATCAAATCACCCAAGCTCTACTTTTACGACGTCGGGCTCGCGACGCATCTCCTCGGCATCGAAACGCCGGAACAGGTTTCCCGTGATCCTCTGCGAGGCGCCCTGTTCGAGAACCTGATCGTGCTCGAATGCCTGAAGCATCGATATCATCGCGGTCAGCGGAGCAACCTCACCTTTTTCCGGGATGTGAAAGGCAACGAGATCGATCTCGTCATCGAAGAGGGTCGCGAGGTGTTTCCCATCGAAGTAAAGTCCGGCGCCACCGTTCCCGGCGATGCCGGCAGAGGGTTCGAGTCATTCGAGCGTCTTGCCGGCCCCTTTCCCCGGGGAAGCGCCGTCGTCTACGGCGGCGATCGCCCCGAGAAGCGCACCGACCGTTCCTTCGTTCCCTGGCGCGATCTTCACGACCTGCTGAACGGGCTCAGCGGTACAAGCGGTGGGAATTCCCCGTGATCGACAGGGAGATACTCGACAGGTTGCTGGCGCAGATACCGGCGAAGCCGGGGGTGTATATCATGCGCAATACTTCCGGGCAGGTGATCTACGTCGGGAAGTCGCGGCGGCTGGTCAGCCGGGTCAGGTCGTATTTTCGGGCCCGGCATCGGGATGCGAAGACGAACCGGCTCGTCGCGGCGGTGGCGGATCTCGAGTTCGTCGTGACCGACACCGAGTCGGAGGCGCTGATCCTCGAGAACAACCTGATCAAGAAGCACAAGCCCTGGTATAACATCCTCCTCAAAGACAGCAAGACGCACCCGTATCTGATGGTGACGACGAGCGAGACGTACCCGCGCATCCTGAAAGTGCGGCGGGTGACGTTCAACGATGGCAACCTGTATTTCGGGCCGTTCACGGACGAGTACGGCCTCAAGCGCATCATCGAGTTTCTGAACGTGACGTTCCGGCTCTGTTCGTCGGGAAAGGTGATCGATCCCGACAAGCCTGCCCAGCGGAAACAGTGCCTCCGTCACGATCTCGGCGCATGCCGCGGCGCCTGCTACGGCAGGATTTCCCCCGATGAATACCGGGCTCTCGTCGACAGGGCCGTCCGGGTACTCACCGGGAAAGAGCCGCCCGACCTCGGCGCCCTTACGAAACAGATGGAAACCCTCTCCGCGCAGTTCCGGTTCGAGGAAGCGGCGGAGCTCCGCGACACGATCGGGGCCTTCACAGGCTTCATGGCCGCGCAGAAAGTCGAGTTCCTCAAGCCCGTCGACGGCGACGTCTGGGGACTTTCCGAGAGCGGCGACACCTTCATCGCGTCGGTCTTCTTCATCCGCGACGGGAAACTGATCGGCCGGCGCACGATCGAAGCCGAGCGGGAGCCCGGCTCGAACACAGGCGAGCTTCTCGGCACGCTGATGTCGCGGTTCTACGACGCCAATATCATTCCGCACCGAATTCTCACCTCGATCTGCCCGCATCCGCTGTCGGCGCTCAGGGACATGCTTTCCGCAACCAGCGGCCATGCCGTGCGCATCGCGACGCCGCGGCGCGGCAGGTTCAGGAAGCTGCTCGCCCTCGCGAACCAGAATGCCCTCGAACTGATGAAGAACATTCGCGCCGAAGGGGAGGGCAGGGTGGCCGACGGGGTTCTCGAACTCGAGCGCATGCTTTCGCTGAAGCGCACGCCGCGCCGCATCGAGTGCGTCGACATCTCGCACGTCGGAGGCGTCGACCCCGTCGCGTCGCTCGTCACGGCGATCAACGGCGTCCCGAAGAAGAGCGAATACCGGCTGTATCACATCAAGACCGCGTCCGGCGGGGACGACCCGGCCTCGATCGGGGAAGTCACCCGGCGCCGGTTCACCCGCAGGCTCGAAGAGGGCAGCCCATTGTGCGACCTGTATGTGGTCGACGGCGGCATCACCCAGGTGCGATCGGCCAGGGCTGTGCTCGACGAACTGGGCGTCGACCGCGAGGTGTGGGGGCTCGCCAAGAAGGAGGAGCTCCTCGTGCCGCCCGAGGGCGAGCCCGTGAGGCTTCCGCACACGTCGTCGGCCCTGCGCATGCTCGTGAAACTCAGGAACGAAGCGCACCGGTTCGCGAACTCGTTCCAGAAGAAAGTTCACGGGAAATCGACGATGCGGTCTTCGTTGTTGAATCTGCCGGGCGTCGGGGAAAAGACGCTCCGCAAGGTGATCGATGCGTTCGGGTCGGTTCTCCGGGCTTCTGAGGCCACGGCCGAGGAACTGGCGCATCGTGCGGGCATACCGCTCAAGACGGCGAACCTGATTTGGACGGCCCTGCGGGGGAAGGGGGGGGCGTGATACAATGTTCGCCATCCCTCCGCGACGGGTATTCATGGATCGCGGACGGGGCACACAACGCGTGCGGGTGTGCCGTTTGCATTTGCTGGCTGGGGGCGGGTTTCAAACCCACCCCTACGGAAGATGGGGTTGTCATATTATCAGCAATATAGATTTTATTCGGATTCGTTTGTTTGTATACATATTCGTATGTTGCATGATGATGCCCGGTCATGCCACACCGGCAAGCGGGGCGGATCAACTCCTTGCGGAGGCTTTTTCGACGGCGTTTCGGGACCCGGAGGAGTTTCGGGCGACGGGATTGTTCGAGAAGCTCGGGTATGCGCCGGACCAGGTCAGGGCGATGGCCGAGATCACGCCGCGGCCGGCATCGCTGACGGTCGAAGCCGAGCCGGCCGGCGACGCTTCGGGGGCGTTCCGGCTGATTCGGGTCAGGTGTTCGGGAGTGCAGTATTACAACCTGACGATCGATCATGCGGGGTTCGAGTTTCCCGACGTGCGGGTCGACCCCGAAGCCCTCGCAAACGGGCATCTGCGGTTTGTTTCGGCCGGGCGCATCGATCTCGAGACGCATGTTTCCGCCGACGACATTCTGAAGGTGTTCCGTTTTTTCGCGAAGGCCCAGCGGCTTTCCCAGATGTCGCTCCGGATCGCGCCGCAGGAAACGGTTCTGACAGGCAATGTCCGGAAGGGGATTTTCGTCGCGAGATTCCGCGTCAACGGACAGCCGAAACTCATTTCGACGGACCGGATCGCGTTCGACTGCCGCAAGATGGACATCAACGGCGTTCCCCTTCCCGCCGCCGCGATCAGGGCGATGTTCTCGCGCATCAACCCCGTCTTCGACGCCAGGAAAACCTGGCTGAACCTGAAACTCCGGGAAATGGGCGTCGAAAGCGGTTTTGTCGCGACGAAAGCCACGATTCACCCGGCGCAGGCCACGGCCGCGTCGGCAACTTCCATTCTTCCGCGAGGATGACCATGCCCAGCCCACGACGCATTCACCGCATTGCAACGTCCCTGCACAACCGTCAGACGGACATCATCGTCGCGCTCGACGGGGTGCACGATCCACATAACGTCAGCGCGATCCTGCGCACCTCCGACGCGGTCGGCGTCGACCGGGTCATCTGGCGCCCAGATCCCGAAGCGAAGTGGGTGAACCCCGAAGTCACGCGCGGCTCGGAACGCTGGGTGGCTCTCGAGGATTACGATGACTTCCTCGGCGAGATGCAGAAGTTCAAGAAGGCGGGGTACAAGATCGCCGCGACCCATCTCGCGCGCAACGCCGTCGATTTCCGCAAGATCGACTGGACGAAGCCCTGGATCGTCGTCATGGGAAACGAGCATCGCGGCTGCACCGACGAAGTGCTCGAGATCGCCGATGAAAATATATTCTTACCTATGTACGGTCTCGTCCAGAGTCTCAACGTCTCGGTCGCAACCGCAGTCACCCTGTACGAGATTCAGCGCCAGCGCGAACTCGCCGGAATGTATGGGCGCCAACGATCTTCAGAGCACGTCGAATACATGATGCAGCGCTGGAATCTCGGAGTCGAGGGATTTACGCTGACTGACCTCCTCGAGTATCCCAGCTCCCCCCTTCCCGCCGAATCTGGTGATCATCAGGACGGACGGAAGGTTCCTCGCAAACGGAAAAAAGTCGTTACGGCAGCCTGTTGAACGTCTCGACCATGGCCGGGTCTGTCGTTTCGTCCAGTTTGACCGTCCTGGGCAATTCTGATACGCTTGTGTCGTATCGCACAGATTATTGATTCCTGCAGAATGAAAGCCACCCCTTCGCCCTGAGCCTGTCGAAGGGCGAATTGAGGAATCATCGGCAAGTGGCTGTTCGTGCTTCGACAAGCTCAGCACGAACGGAGACACGAAGCTGGTTTTTGATATGCAGGACTCAATAGTATTTTTCCCGAGGAGGATATCGAGATGGAAATGCCTCGTGTTTCCCGTCGTTCAGCCTTCGTTGCTGCTTTGACCTGCATGGTGTTTTTCCTGGCTTCCTATTGTTCCGTCCCCCTGTCTGCTGATCCCGACACGATCCAGAAGATCAACCAGATATTCGACATGAGGCTGGAGAACGAACTTCAGCTCAGACAGACACATAAAGAGTATTTGAAATATTATAAGAGCGACCATCCGCAGGACATGCAGAAAACCTATGAACTCGAAGCGCAGATGAATATCCTGAAAGAAAAGGGCGAACGGCTCTATCATGAATATCACTGGCTTCTCGCGAAAATTCCTGAACCGCAGAAAACGCAGATTGTCATTGCCAATAACGTGAAAGAAATGGAATTCTTTAAGAAGCATTCTCAGAGCAGTTCCGGGAATCATCGTACCGACTGACGCCCCTCGGGTTGCAGAGGAAGCAAACAGGCCGGGTTCGTTCCCCGGCCTGTTTGCTTCCCCGACGATGTTCCTTTATCATTCAACATTCATTCTTCATCCCCCTTTTGAAAGGACATTTTCATGAATCCCACCAGGCCTGGCTACCCCTTTTCGCGCGAGCTTCATGTCGAGGGGCATCTGATCGATTCGGGCATCATGTCAGCCTGTATGGATCTGATCATCAAGAACGAAGGCGAGTACGAGATCCACGAGTTCGTCGTCGGAAAGTCGCACGAACAGCCGTCCCGTGCCAGGTTCACGGTGTTCGGAAGGACGGAGGCGGAGCTTCAGACGCTCTGCGAAGGACTTCACGGGCACGGCTGCCAGCCGGTCGTCGAAGAGAACGCGGTTCTGAAACCGGCTTTGCAAGACTGGGTCGTTCCCGAGGATTTTTACGCCACGACAAACCACCTGACCGAGGTCCGTCTGGACGGCGTGTGGTACAAAGCGCGAAACCAGCGCATGGACGCGGTTCTCGTCTGCTCGAAGCAGGGAAGCGGCTGGGACATCGTCTGCCGCAAGTTCCGCGACGTGAAGGCCGGCGACCTGATCGCCTGCGGCATTCGCGGCATACGCATCAAGCCGGAATCCAAGGAGCGCGACCGGGAAGAGTTCGCGTTCATGAACAGCGAGGTCAGTTCCGAGCGCCGTGTCCGGATCGCGGTGAAAAAGATCGCGCAGACGATCATCGACAAGCGGAAAAACGGCGGCAAACTCGGCATCACGCTCGGTCCCGTCGTTGTACACACGGGCGGCGCCGAGTACCTTTCGCGCATGATCCGCGACGGGTACGTCGACTTCCTTCTTTCCGGCAACGCGTCGGCGGTACACGATATCGAGCAGAGCCTCTTCAGGACGTCGCTGGGCATCGACATCGAAAGCGGCGAACCGGTCGAGGACGGCCATCGCAATCATCTTCGGGCCATCAACGAGATCTTCCGGTGCGGGTCGGTGAAGAACGCGGTCGAACAGGGCGTTCTCACACACGGCATTTTTTACGAATGCGTGAAGCGCAATGTTCCGTTCGCGCTCGCCGGAAGCATCCGAGACGACGGCCCGCTTCCGGAGGTGTACACCGACATGGTCGTGGCGCAGAAAGCCTATTTCGACCTGATGCAGGGATGTACCGTGATGCTGATCCTTTCGACGATGCTCCACGGCATCGGCGTCGGGAATATGCTTCCCGGTTGGGTCAAGACGATCTGCGTCGACATCAACCCTGCGGTCGTCACGAAACTCGCGGACCGCGGTTCCCACCAGACGATCGGCATCGTGACCGACGTCGGCAGCTTTCTGGCCGCGCTGTACCACGAACTGAAGAAGCTCGACCCCGGAACGACTTCCGCCTGACGGAGAAAACTTTTCTCTCGCGCGCGAAAATTCGTTAAGAAACCTGCGCTTCCGGCCGAAGAGGGATAAAGCGGACCGGATATACCCTCCAGCCGCGCGTCGTCGAGACGCATACGGGGTATTGGCGCTCGGTCGCCGGCACGTCAGGGAGTCGTTCCATATGGGCGAATACAAGGAAGCTGTTCGCGAGTGGGTCAAAGATTTCGTGAAGGCGTTGATCTTTTTCGTCATCCTGCAGACCTATTTTCTGCAGGGCTTCATCATCGAAGGCGCCTGCATGGAGCCTCAACTGAAGTCGCACGAGAAGATCCTCGTCAATAAGATGATCTATCATCTTCGGAAACCGTCGCTGGGTGAAGTCGTCGTCTTCACGTTCCCGCTCGACCCCAAGAAAGATTTCATCAAGCGCGTCGTCGGCGGCCCGGGCGATCTTCTCGAGGTTCGCGACGGGTATCTGTACCGAAACGGCGTCAGGGTGTCGGAGCCCTTCGTGAAAGAGTATGTATTCGGCTCGTATGGCCCGCTGCGCGTTCCGAAGGATAAGATCTGCGTCATGGGCGACAACCGGAACAATTCTCACGACAGCAGGGCGTGGGGGTTTCTCGACATCTCCCAGGTGAAGGGCCGCGCAGAGTTCAAGTTCTGGCCCCCCTGGGACATGGGTCCGATCCCCGCGATTCCCTATTGATGCGGAGTTTCATTTGACATGATCGATTTGCAGCGATACAATGACACCGGTTCCGGATGCCAGCCGTCCGCAACCAGTCACATACGAGGGAGCGGTCAGGTGACCACGAGATTGGCTCTGCAACATTTCCGTTGTCCAACCTGCCTCGCCGAGTTCGATGCGAACATCGTCGAGGCCGTCAGCCACCAAGGCCAGGACTCGGATTTCTATCCCCACTACATCGGGGAAGACCCTCTCGAACATTTCCTCGTTCAGTGTCCGACCTGCCTTTTTTGCGCGTATCCTGACGATTACGCAAAGACAGATGACGTCGAAGCGATCAGCCAGGAGCGTATTCGGGAGATTCTCGAGCAGCCGCTTGCGAAAAAGCTTCCGAGAGTCGCTCAGATGTATTATCTGGCGGGAAAACTTTACGAATACCAGAAAAAAAATCCCTACCATATCGGGAACCTGTATCTGCGCGGCTCCTGGGTCTGCCGCAAGTCAGACAACCGGAAAGCGGAGATCGAGATGCAGCAACTCGCCGTCAAGTTTCTTCGCGTTTCCGTCGAGCGCTCGACCGTCGCCAATCCCGACAATCTTCCCGTCGTGACGTATCTCGTCGGCGAATTGTACCGAAGGCTCGAGGATAAGTCGCAAGCCCGCGAGTGGCTGAACAGCGTCGAAGAAGTTCTCATCGACCAGGACCAGCAGTGGCTTCTCGAACTCGCAAAGAAGCAGGCCGAGTTGAACGAACATTTCATCAATTAGCGCCGGTATACGATCATGGAACGAACGGGGTTGAAAAACCCCGTTTTTTTCTCTCATCAGAACCACGCATCGTTCCGATAGCAGGGAACCGGGAGAGATTGCAGCATGCGCGTTCTTCTCGTTTCTGACATTCACTCGAACATCGAAGCTCTTACGGCAGTCATCGAAGCAGCAGACTTGTCGCGGTTCGACGCGGTCTGGTGCGCCGGCGACGTGACGGGGTACGGCCCGAACCCGGATGAATGCGTCAAATTCTTCTCGGGCCTTCCCAACCTAAAAATCGTCCTGGGAAACCATGATTCGGTCATCTCGAAAGTCTCCGCGCCGATCGGATTCAATCCCAACGCGATCAATGCGGCACTGAAGAACATCGAGTCGATCACTCCCGAGTCGCAGCAATGGCTCGCCGAGCTCGAGCCTTCCCTTCGTATCGATCCGGAAATGATCCTCGTTCACGGGAGTCCTCTCGACCCGGATGAGTATCTTCTGTCTCTCGAACTCGCGATTCCCTCGCTTTCCTCGATGGCGAAGTCCGGCATCCGCGTGGGCATGTTCGGGCATACGCACATGCCCGCCGTCTACGCCTACGACAAAGCGAACGATCAGTATTCCGAGGAGTCCGTCAAGGCCGACAAGGATATAGAACTTCGTATTTCAAGCGAATTCGTCTATCTCGTCAATCCCGGGTCCGTCGGGCAGCCCCGAGACGGCGACCCCCGGGCGTCTTTCATGGAACTCGAAATTCACGAAACCCGCATCATCGTGCGGAACAGGCGCGTCTACTACAAGATCGCCTCGTGCCAGGAGAAAATGCGCGAGAGGAAGTATCCGGAGGTTCTCATCAACCGGCTGAACTACGGATGCTGAAACGCCGTTCGGAATATCATCCGGCGTATATAGCTAACGGAGTATATTCGTGATCAAGGCAAGAGTGAAATATGCGGATGAAAAAGGCCGCATGCAGGAGTTCGTGCGCGAGGTCGAGTCGATCGAGGAGTTGCGCACGGCCCTGACAGATCACGGATGTTACGTCCTGCGCATCGACGAGGAGCCGAAAAGCTGGACGGAGCATCTTTCAGAAATCCTGCAATTGAGGCGCGGCGTCGGCATCCGCGAACTCATGGAGTTCACTCGCCTGCTGCGCACGCTCATCAAATCGGGCCTTCCTCTGAAAGAGGCGCTTGATCTTCTCGTCGAGGACGCTCCTCCCGGGGCTCTCTCGAGCGCCGTCAGGGCCGTCAGTCGAGACGTCGGAGAAGGGGTCTCATTCAGCCAGGCGCTCGCCAGGCATCCGCACGTTTTTCCGGACATTTTCGTGAAAACGGTCGTCGCCGGCGTCGCCGCGGGCGCGCTCGAGAGCGTGCTCGATCGGATGTCGTCGTATTATGCCGGAATTCTCGAGATCCGGGGCAAGATCTTCAACGCCCTCATCTACCCGGCCGTGCTGCTGCTGGTCTCAATCGCGGCCGTCGCCTTCATGATGGTGAAGGTGGTTCCAGAGTTCACGGACCTGTTCCGGAATCTCGACGTGCCGCTTCCCCCCTTCACGCAGTTCGTGCTGGGGGCGTCCGGTCTTCTGGCCGAATGGTTCTGGCTCGTCATCGTCGCGGTCGTCGTGCTGTTCGTCTCGTTCCGGAAATATACCGCCACGGCCGTCGGGAGAACGCACGTCGACGGCCTGAAACTGTCCGTTCCGATGATCGGAACTCTCGAGGAAAAAATGGGCTTCAGCCAGTTCGCTCGAACGCTCGCGACGATGGTAGAGGGGGGCATCCCGCTCCTGCAGAGCCTTTCGGTCGTAATCGACAGCCTGGAAAACCGGGCCCTCGCCCTGAGGCTTTCAAATATACCTGAATCTATTGAGCGCGGCGACAGCTTCGCGCAGGCACTCAAATCGATCCCACAGGTTCCGCGCATGGTGCCCCGCATCGTCAAGGTCGGCGAGGAGTCGGGCAATCTCGGGGAGATGCTCAACGGGCTTGCGGACCATTACGACGAGGAAATCGACAATCTCACCTCGTCGCTGACGAGGCTGATCGAGCCCCTGCTTTTCCTGCTGATGGCCGTCGTCATCGGCTCCATCATCGTCGCCCTTCTGCTGCCGGTTCTGACCGCCGCGACGAACATCCGCTGACCACGGGAGAGGAAAGAATGGACCATATCCGACAGTTTCTCCTTGACCATCATCTGATCGGGAAGGACGCTCTTGCGAAACTTGAAGATCGCGCACATCGCGAGAACAAAGCTCTTTCCGATCTCGTCGCCGAGGATGCGTCCGTCGATCAAAAAGCCCTTCATCGCGCTTTCGTCAAGCTGTTCATGAAGAAACCACCGTTCGAGATTCTTCTCGAAATGAATCTGATCACCCCGGACCAGCTCCGAAAGATAGAAGAGGAGTTCGGGGCGCCTCCGGCCGACCTCGGCCGCATTCTTCTCGAACGGAAACTCATCACCGAGGAGCAGTATGCCCAGGCCGTCGCCCGCGAACTCAGCCTCGAATACGTCGATCTGACGAACTACAAGATCGACGACGACCTGTTCAACAGCGTCGACGTCGCCCTGATGCGCACCTACTCGTTCATCCCGGACTCCCGGAACGACAAGGAGTTCGTGCTCATCATGTCCGACCCCGGAAACGTCGACGCGATCGAGGAGCTCGAGGTAAAACTCGGCCTGCCGATCCTTCCGAAGGTCGCATCGCTTCACGCGATCCAGAAGCAGTTATCGCTGATGATCGAGACAAGCCTCGACTCGAAACTCGTCCTCGCCGACATGGACAACATTCAACCCCTGGAACTCGTCGTCGAGAAGGAGAGCGCGGAGGAAGCCGCCCCCGGCCTCGCGATCAGCGAGGAAGTGAACCAGGAGGCGCCGGTCGTGAAAATGGTCGACTCGATCCTCCTCAAGGCCGTACGAAAAAAATCAAGCGATATACATTTTGAAGTTTACGAATCGCAATTGAAGGTGAAATTTCGCATCGACGGCGTGCTGCACGAGATCTTTTCAGACGTCGAGCCGCGTCAGCGGGCCCCGATCATCTCGCGGCTCAAGGTCATGGCGCAGCTCGACATCGCCGAGAAGCGCATTCCGCAGGACGGGCGTTTCAAGCTGAAAATCGACGACAGGGCCGTCGACTTCCGCGTCTCGGTGCTTCCCTCGATTTTCGGGGAAACGGTGGTCCTTCGCATTCTCGACAAATCCTCGCTGGGCCTGGACATTCAGAAGGTCGGGCTCCAGGGGAACGATCTTCTGGCGTTCCAGCGCAACGTGAAAAAGCCGTATGGCATGGTGCTGGTAGCGGGGCCTACGGGCTCGGGCAAGACGACGACGCTGTATTCGGCCATCAAATACGTGAAGACGCCGGAAGATAAGTTCATCACGATCGAAGACCCCGTCGAATACCAGCTTCCCGATATCGTCCAGATTCCCGTGAACGAGAAGAAGGGGCTGACGTTCGGTTCCGGCCTCCGCTCGATCGTCCGACAGGACCCCGATGCGATCATGGTCGGCGAGATACGCGACCAGGAGACGGCGCAGATCGCGGTCAACGCGGCCCTGACGGGCCACCTGGTGATGAGCTCCATCCACGCGAACAACGTCATCGACGCGATATCGCGGCTGACGAACATGGGAATCGATCCCTACGAGTTCGTCAGTTCTTTCAATCTGATTCTCTCCCAGCGTCTTATCAGGCGCATCTGCCCGAACTGCAAGACGGACGACGACACGATCACCGACGAGATGAAGCGCCTCAACATCGATTTCGAGGAGCATGCGTCCACCGCCTTCAAGAAGGGCGCCGGCTGCCGATACTGCCACAAGACTGGCTACCAGGGCCGGTTCGGCATCTTCGAGGTTCTCGAGATGACGCCGCGCATCAAGCAGATGATCCTCTCGAAGGAGTCGCCCCTTCTCATCCGAAAAGCAGGCATCGAGCAGGGGATGGTCCCGCTCCGGCAGGCCGGATGGAAGCGTGTCGAAGCCGGCGACACGACGTTCGATGAAATGAACCGTGTGACGTTCGAGGAAGGGAACCTGTCATGAGACTGTTCACGCAATACACGGCAATAGACATCGGAACCGCTTCGATCAAGGCCGTCCAGCTGGAGCATACGAACGGCAACGCCGGATATCGCCCCGCCGCTCTCGTCTGCGAGCCCGTTCCGGACGGCATGATCGGAGGCGGCTTCACGAATCCGGTCATCGGCGCCATCGGAAAGTTCCGGGATCTTCTCAGGAACGTCTTCTCGAAAATCCGTCACGGCCGCCAGGGTTGTATCGTCGGCCTTCCCGACAGATGGGTGAAGCTCAACCTGCTCGACATGACGTTGAAACCGGGGGAAGGCGAGCTGCGGGAATTCCTCGAACACCGAATGAAACGCGACCTGAAAGTTTCGCCGGGCCTCGACGTCGCCGTAGACTTTCAACTGCTCTCGGCCGAGAAAATCCCCGAAGGCACATCGCACCGGTATCTCGTCGGCATGGTCAGCCGAAATCTTCTCGACACGCTGTCGGAAGTGCTCGCCGAGCTGAAGGTCCAGGTGATGGCGTTCGACACATCGTCGCTCGGCGTCTACAACGTGTTCGAAGGCCTTCACCCCGAGAACGCGATCGACCGCCACATCATGATGTGCCACGTCGGACACGAGACGACCGTCGTGAAATGTTTTCAGAACGGTATCCTCCGATACGAGCGGGTCATCGAGGTCGCCGGCGCGGAGTTTACGCATCATTGCATGGATATTCACCAATATACGATCCATGACGCCGAAGAGTTCATGAAAAGCACCGTCTTCTTCCCGGTCGACACGGCGGGGATCCTGGCGATGTATCCGAAGCGCAACGACATTGCGCGCATATTCGGGAACTGGCTCCGCGAGTTGAACGTCACGTTCCGGTTCTACCAGGAGAAGTTCAAGATTCAGAAGCTCCCGAGAGTCTATCTGACGGGGGGTTCGTGCCTGTTCGCGGGGCTGACCGAGTTTTTGAGCGATTACTTCGGCACGCCCGTCGAACGGTTCAACCCTCTCGCCCAGCTTCCCGGCGTCGGAACGATCGAGCCGTCCGTCCTCTCGCTCGGCCCGCGATACGCGCCCTGCATCGGACTCCTGGTTGAGTGAGGTGAATCGATGAGACATCTGCTGAACTTCGTTCCGACCGTGAAATACCGATCCGGCAGCAGCTTCATGTACAAGACGATCCTGAGCCTTCTCTACGTGGTTCCAACGATGATGACGGGGTACATGGGCTACCAGTATGCGAACACGAGCGAGATGATCGAACGGTTGAACGCCGCGTCGGACGTGCTCGAGAAGCATACCTCCGAGTTTCAGAAAACGCTTGCCGAATCGCGGCCCGATCTCGACGAGATCGATCAGATCAATCGGCGACTCGTCACCTACCACCACACGAACCAGACGCTCCGTTTCTCGTGGAACGATCTCTACAAAACCCTCGAAACCATTCTTCCGCAGGGCGTTCGACTTACCCGGATCCGCATCGTTCCGAAGAAACTCATCAAGATAGCGCTTACCGGAAACGCCCGAGAGCTCGGCGACGTGACGGCCCTGCTGAAGTCGCTCTACACGCTCGACCGGTTTGCGAACCCGAGACTTCTTCGCCACGCGAAACTTTCGGCGAAGGACGAGTCCGGCGTGACGTTCGATATGGATGTCGATTATCTGCCGCTTTCGGGGCAGGAGGGAGCGCAGCCATGATGAATCCGACAGAGATCAGGAAGCTCCGGGAAAAGGCCCCGCTGCCGGCTCTGATCACCCTGATCATGTATTTCGCCCCGTCCTTCGTTCTCATGCCGCATTTCGAGAATCTCGCGGTGACGGAGGCCTCGTTTGACGCGTCGCTGAAAACAGCAACCGAAGTACGGCAGCAGAAAGCGAGCGATGCGGTGCTGAAGGAGAAATACGCGAAACTTGCGAGCGAGGCCGCGGCGCTCGACGGCTGGCTTCCTCCGGAAAGCGATCTTCCGCTGCTGATCGACCGTATCAACGAAACGGCTTCACTGCTCGGCATCGAGATATCGTCGGTCCGGTATGAAATCGACCGGTCGCCGGCGACGACGCTCCCTCCCTGCGTTACGCTCCGGTTCGACCTCAATGCGGACTACGTCGGCATCAGGGCGTTCATGCAAGCGGTAAGGGGGATCCGTATGCCTCTTCTTCTGACTGAAGTGACGGCGAACGAGAACCGCAACTTCACGATCTCGATGATTCACCTGGTGAAGCCATGAATACGAACGCACAGCCCTTTCCCACAAAAACCCGTTCGGAAGTCATTGACACGTTCGCCCAGCAGCAACAGGAGATCCGGGTGCTGAAAGGGCTCCTCATCCTGCTGTTTCTGACGGCCGCCTACGAGTTCGGTCCAGGCATCGTCGCGGAATACGCGATTTCGGGCATCGAGATCCGCGAACCCGAACAGCAGACGGCCTCCAAACCGTTGCCGCCGAAGCGCGTTCAACGCGTGATCAACGAGCTGAACCGGCTCGAAACGTCCTTCCCGATCGTCCGCTCATCCATCAGGCCCGAAAAAGCGGCGCTCGAAGCCATCCGCGAAATTCAGCCGGCGAAGATGACCGCCTCGCAACGTGAAAAAATCCTCGTCGAGCATCTCGAAAAACTCTGGACGTTCTTCTCCCAGCCGACGTGGGAAGATGCTTCCCTCTTCGAGCCCGCAAAGAGGGAAATTCAGGCGATCATGATCCTGCTGAAACGCAAGCTTCCCGAAACCGCGGACCTGCCGCCTCTGCCTTCGGGTGACGTCCGGATCTCCTACATCGAGCTCGCGGGTCGCGATGTGTTTTCGTATGGAACGGAGGGCGGCGAGAAATGACGGGGCATACCTCGACGAGAAAATCGTCCGCCGGCGGGTTCACGCTCATCGAGCTGATCGTCGTCATCTCGATCATCGGGATTCTCGTCAGCATCTCCTCGACACGGAACAGCCTGGCGTTCGAACGTTCGAAGGACGCCGCCGTAATGGTCCAGCTCAATCATATTCGTACAGCTATACATCAATTCGCGCTTGATCACGACGGGCGTTTTCCCGATCGCATCGAGGCTCTTTCCCCAACATATCTGCCCCGGCCCGTACTGAACTGGACCGGAAGCCGGGCGTCGGGGATCATCTCGTTCGACGCCGTGACGGGCTGCGTTCGCCTACACGGCTCTTCGGGCCAGTCGCCGGAGAATACACCTGACAGCAGGGGCAGGCCGTATGCGGAATACTGATTCGCGACGGGGGCTCACGCTCATCGAATTGATGGTCTGCACCGTGATCATCGGCATTCTCGCCGGAACGGCCCTTCCGCTTTCTCGGAATTTCGTCAGGAGCAAGAAGGAGGAAGCCCTGAAAGAGCGGCTTCGCGATTTGCGACAGGCGATCGACCGGTATCATGACGTGATGCTGAAGAGAAATCCCGGAGCTTCCCAGGACGCCCTGTATCCGGTAAAGCTCGAAGATCTGACGCAGGCGCGCGTGCTCAGACGCATCCCGCTCGATCCCTTCCTGGGCCGGCCGGAATGGGGAACCCGTTCGACGACGGACGATGCCGATACCCCGTTCACCGACGGCCGCAATATCTTCGATGTGCGATCCCTGGCGACGGCCACGGCTTTCGACGGAACGCCATACTCGACCTGGTGACGAAAAAACTGATATCCAATTTTTTATCAATTTCCGTACGAAGTTTTGTCACCCCTGTGCAATTATCGCGTCGCTCCCCGCTCGAAAGCAGGGCCCTTCACAAACGCTGATCCGATGCCGTTTCCATGGCATCCACATGATGCGGCGAGGTGCCCTTTTTCGAGTTGGCACGCCTTATGCACTATGCGGATTGCGGTTTTCAAACGACCTTTTGGGGCCGCAGTTCGAAGAGAGCATGGGATGCTCCGGAGTGACATATGAAATCGATTCTGAACATTGCACGATACATCGTTCTCATCGTATCTCTCGCCCTCATCCCCGCGGGAATCGCCGGAGCCTCCGATGATATCGCGGAAGCTGGCATGCCGAACGAAGACATCGAACCCATCGGCGTTCAGACGCATCGCTTCGTCGATCACGACGGCGAAGTGAAGCTCACGGTCGAATGGCTGCGCAGGCCCGGCGAGTTCGCCGTCACGATCGATTATTTCGGGTATCTCACCCAGGAAGGCAGGGTGAACTGCTACCTCGAACTCAACGGCACCCGGCGCGAATTCATTACGCTCCGCGAGAGCGCTTCGGACAGGCACCAGCGGATCAGGATCCTCTCGTTCCACCCGACGGTCACGCGCGGCAGCTCGCGCGGCCTGAAGAAGCTGACGCCCGAGGAAGTCGTCGATTACCTGCTCTTCACGAACGCCCCGTATTATCCGCAGTTCGGCAACGTGAACGTCGAGATGAAGTTCTTCTCCCACGGCCGCTGGGACGGGGACGGCAACAACAATAACGAAAACTACAGAATCAGTTTTCCCTGCCCGATCAAAGTTCAGGCCGAAGACCATTTCTGACGCCCCCGATAACGCCGCGCCCCTTTCGAGAAGCGGCAGTTGAGGCACACATTACTACTCGTCAAGTAACACGACAATCACCCGCATACTCGATACCGTTCGTGCCGAGCTTGTCGAAGCACGAATGCACTCGCCCTTCGACAGGCTCAGGGCGAACCTTGGAAGCAATGGGCGATCGCCGGTTCGTGCTTCGATACCTCAGCACGAACGAAGCCAGCAAATTGGCTTTCGATGAGAGAAGACAATACCATATGAGACGCGCAGCGAGGAGCCGGTAGGTTACATAAAGGAACGACCCGTCAGAGAATGTCTGGCGGGCCGACTGCGGGGTTCCTTCGTTTCAGCGGGGCGGGAGCGGAAGTCCGGGAACGCTTCTGGGATTCACGTACGAACCGTTTCTCTTGATCGCGAGATGCAGGTGGGCCCCGGTCGTCCATTCACCGGTGTTGTCCGAACGTGCGATTTCCTGCCCGTTGCTCACGCGCTGGCCGACAGAGACGGAATAACTCTGGAGATGGCACATAAAGGATTCATAGCCGTTGTCGTAGCGAACCTTCACGAACCGTCCGCCGCCGGATTCATACCCGGCCGCCGTCACGACGCCGTTGCCCAAGGCGTTGAGGCGGGTTCCGGTCGGAACGGGGAGATCGATGCCATAGTGATAGCTATGTCCGAACAGGTCGCGCGGCCCGTATTCGGAGGAAGTGCGGGAAGGCATCGGCGAGCAGGGGGCCGCCCCGAACGCCCCGCCGGCCGACGGCGGGGTGCCAGCGGACGAACCGCCGTCGACGGGGGTCTTGCCGGCGGCTTTCTTCGGCGTCGAAACGTAGTTGGCATGCACGTATCCGTATTTCGAGCCGACCTTGATCTTGTACCAGTCGCCGCTCGTGCCGACGATCGCGACCTTGTCGCCGTCGCGGAGCGAGCCGATGATGCGGCCCCAGGGGCCGTTGCGGATGTTGAGACTCGAATTGACGACGACGGTGCCGGTCATCTCCTCCGTGGAGTTCGAACTTGTCTGGGCGTCTCCCGGCAGCTTGAGCGTCCAGCCTGCGTAAATCAAGCTCGGGTTCTTCTTGAGGGAAGGATAGCGTTCGGAATTTATATCGACGAGTTCCATATACCGGTCGCCGTCCCCCAGAAGACGTTCGGCGATCTTGTAGAGAGAGTCGCCCGACCTGACGGTGTATGTTTTCGACGATGCCTCGCTTCCGCCGCCCGCGTTCGCAGGCACGACCCGTCCGTCTATCACAACGGTGCCAGCGTCATCACCAACCTTGACGTCCGTTCCGGTGAAGGGCGTCTCACCGAACGTCGTCACGGAAAGGGCAACGGCACAAACTGCTGACAGAAGCGCAATACTCTGTTTCTTCATGCGGCACCTCGGTAGATGATAGTCCGATCAACAATACGGAGTTTCGGCAAATTTGTTTCCAAAAAAAGAGAAAACGTTCCCGAGCGGTCGGCGGGGAACGCTTTCGCCTGTTTCACAGGCCGTCACGGCAGATCGTAGGAGATCGGGATCCAGGACGTTCCGTCGCTTCTGAAGCCGAACAGCACGCCGTCCGGCGTGACCGTCAGATGACGGACCATGTCGGGGGCAAGGAAGGGAATCATCAGCAGATCGGCCTGGGCAAGCACCTTCCCGTCGCCGGCAAGCCGCAGAACGCGGTGGCGGTGCACGACGCCGTTTTCGTCGCACGCAACCAACTCGAGATAGACATGGTTCTTCGCATCGGCACCGATCAGCTTCGCCGAAACGTAGCTAGCTTTTCGGTCCTCCGGAAGATCGAGCGGGAACTTCGCGAGCGTCACTTCCGCGACGGGCGATGCCGTCTCAGCCTTGACCAGTTCAGCATTCCGGTCGTCGAACTTCACCCCCAGAGGCTTGTCGTCTGCGCCGACGACGGGCGAGAGATGCGTCTGGCCGTCGTATTTCTCGATCAACTCGCCTTCGGGATTGAACCGGAGAAGGGACTGCATGACCGGGTTCGTGACGAGCAGGTTTCCCTTGCTGTCGACGCCGACTTCCCGCGAATCGGCGAGACCTTCGATCTGGACGAGAGAGACCCCCTTCGCGTCGACGCGGTCGACGACCCCGTCTGTTGAGTTGTACAGATAGAACCCGCCGTTGGGATTCACGGCCAGGTCGGTCATGTGAACGAAATTCTTCTCGCCGGATCCGGGGTAAGGCAAGGCTTCGAGGAGCTTTCCATTTCTGTCGAAATGTTTCAGTTTCTGGTTGACGGTGTCGAGGAGCCAGAACGAACCATCCGCGATCGGCCGGAACGCCGTCGGGGCGCCTTCCGTGCGGTGCTCGACGTCCTGGATGTCGCCGCCGACGCATGTGTCCGAGGTTCCATACGGAATCGAGCAGATATCCTTGTGCGCGACGGCCGACGAGGCAAGCGCCGCTTCATACTGCATGCCGTTGACCATCACAACGGAGAAGGGCTGGGCCGAAACGGCCGCCGGGAGCGAGAGGGCAGCAGCGAGCAGGGTACCGATCAGAATGTTTCTCATGTGTCTTTTCTCACTTTGGAGGAAGTTTGATGCCTGAAACGGAGCGAGGGTTCACCGATTTTCCGCTTCTGTCGTAGATCGTCATGTGGAGGTGAGCGCCAGTCGTCCACTGGCCGGTGTTGTCCGAGCGGGCGATCTGTTGGCCGGCCGAGACGCGCTGGCCGTTCGAGACGTTGTAACTCTGGAGGTGGCAGTAGAAGGACGTAAAGCCGTTGTCATACTTCACCTTCACGAATCGGCCGCCGCCCGATTCGTAGCCGCAGGCCACGACGGTGCCCGCGCCGAGTGAATTCAGGCGGGTCCCGGTCGGAACGGGGAGATCTATGCCGCTGTGGAACGAATGGCCGAACAGATTCCGGGGGCCGAATTCAGAACTGGCGCGGCCGGGCATGGGCGAGCAGGGAGCTGCGCCGAACCCGCCCGTGCCGGGTTTGGAGCCGGAATCGGGAGGTTTGCTGCCCGAGGAGGAAGAGATCGAGACGCCGGACGACCGGTTCGATGCGCGAGCCGTTGGTTCGGCGCCCTGATGCGCCTTGTGACCGGGTGCGCTGACGTAATACGAATGAATATAGGCATACCCGTTGCCATGTTTGATCTTGAACCAGTCGCCTTCCTTGGCGACGATCTGAACCTGGTTGCCGTTCCCGAGTTTACCGACGATCTTTCCCCAGGGCCCCGAGCGGACGTTCAGGCTGGTACCGACCTGTACAGTGCCGGTCTTCGTTCCGGCCGCCGGTCTGGAGACTGCGGTCCGGCCCTCGAGCTTCTTGATCAGCGCCTCGTATTGCTTCACGAGAGCCTCGAGACTGGAGATGGTTTTTTCCATCTGTTCCGCCGTGACGCCCGAAGCGGCGGCGCCGGTCCCCGCTCCCTTGGCAGCGGCGGCGCTATCTGAATCGGTGATCGCGTGGTCCTGCAATGTCGCCAGCGGGTCTTCGGCATGAAGATGCGCTGGCAACAGGCCACAGATGAGAACAACGCAGGTTATCAGGAGCGGAGCAACATGGTTCCTGACCATACACGGCCTCCCTGACGATGAGTTTCATGATATACATTTCCGCCCCGAGGCTCAAGGTTACACCTTCTTGTTCATCCAGGGAAGATCGTCGATCCGGTCGTCCGTGAGACCGCGAATGGTCTCCAGAAGCGGGGTGGAAAACAGCATCCGCCTGACGGCCAGCTCGGAGCGGGCAATCGCAAGCGCCTGCCGGCGTCGGGCGCGTTCCCGGGCGAACGATCTTCTGCGCAAAGCGGACGTCTCGCGGGCAATCCCATCGCAAACGCTCCTGACCAGACGAAAGTCCGGCATGGCGCCGCTGACGATCTCCCCGGTAAGACGGACGAGAGCGAGACTGCCGGCGAGATCGATTTTCAGGGTTTCGCCCGCCAGCGACTCCACCGTCTCGGGAAGTGCGGAGGTCGGCATCCCGAGGCGCTTCCACTCGTCGATCCGTCGTTGGAGCCGGCCAACGAGATCGCGAACCGCGGCATCGCCGATCCGGAAGGGCTGCGGGGGCTGCGGGGGTTCTTCCTGAAGCTCCTGGCCGGCAAGGAGGTGAGAGGCTTCAACCTCCTCCTGGAGCCGTTTGAGGAATTCCAGGAGGCGCCTCTTCCGGTAGCCGGCGATCATCTGCGGCGCGGAGGCGTTCATGGCGGAAAGCCACACCGAAAACTCCCTGATCCCCTCGATGCACGATGGGTCGGGCGGGCAGGCGGTGATGAAGAGCCGATGGTCGTTCGTGTCGCCGAGATGCTGGAGCCAGCCGGAAATCACGTCGCTTCGCTCCGCCGGCTCAATCTCGTCGACTCTATTCAGCACCAGGATCAGCGACTGCCAGGGTTTTGCGAGCCGCGTCCGGGAAGCGGCGTTCGAGGCCGCCGCGAACTGCGTCGCGTTGTCGATCCAGACGACAATGTCCGCTTCGGCGATCGCGGTTTCGGAACAGGTCTGGTGACGAACCAGGCGTGCGTTCAGCCCGGGCAGGTCGAGAATGCGGAGATGGGTGATCGTCGACAGACGGACGAAGAGAAGCATCCGTTCGAAACCGGAAAGCCGCACATCTGTTCCGCCATGCGATTCCGCGAGAAGGGCGCGGAGGTCCTGGAGGGGGCGTGGAGTCACGATGCCGCCCTCCCTGACGCCGATCAGGGACTCGATATCGGCATACTCGATCGCGCACGGGATGCGCGTCGTGGGGAGAACGCCGGTCGGCAGGAGAGGGCGCTGGAGCAGGGCATTGACGATCGAGGATTTCCCCGCGTTGAACTCCCCCATGAATGCGATGGTGAGCGGGTTCCCGGCCGTCGCCACGATGCTGTTCCAGGCTTCGGCGAGCGCGGTTCGCCGTTCTTCGGGGACGATCTGAAGGGATTTTCCGACGACGGCGGAAATTCCCGCCCAGCGGAGGTTCGAGAGGGCGGCCGGAATTTTGTTCCTCAGTTCGTCGAGACGAAGCCGCAGGGGATCGGTCGGCGTATCTTCGATCAGCGTCGACGCCCGGATCAGCTCGGCGCGTGCGTCGCGATGGTGCTCGACGGCGGCCTCCTTTTCGGCGAGAATGAGACGGAGTTCCGCCGCGAACCGCGACGCTTCGGGGTGGCAAGCGCCATCGTCAGAGTCCATCAGCGGCTCGAGACAGTTTTCCGGATGTTCGCGTGAGGGTTTCCCGTCGAGGTGCGATTCGATGATGGCAAGCCTGCGGAGGACGTCCGGATGCATGACCGTCCGCTCTTCTGGTGTGATGCCCTCGAGCAGAGCGGCCGCTTTCCCGTGCTTTCCGGCGCGCCAGAGGAGGTGGGCCAGGACGCCCCGCTCGTCGGGCGCGAGATCGAAATCGGCGCTGTCGGCTGATTCGAGCCACTCGAGGAGTTTTCGTTCGTTCCCGCTCGCCGATGCGAGGCACATCAGGGGCATCGCCGCTACGCGGCCCCGGGCGGGCCAGAGGCGAAGGAACGCGGTGCCGAAATCCCCGTCGAGGGCGAAACAGGCGGCTTCGGCCAGCATCGAGATCAGCGGGTCGAACCACGTTTCGCGGCGCGCCGGGTCGAGCAGGTTGACGGCTGTTTCGCGGTCATCGTCGAACAGCGCGGCGACGAGTTCGAGGGTCTGCACCCCTGGCGAGAGCAGGGCTTTGCGCACGGCGGGCCATTCCGGCCTGATGCAGCCGTCGCGCAGGAGGGGGGCGATGAAAAGCTGTTCGAGCCAGCCGGGCCACGCGCCGGCGCGGCCGGGCCGCTGGAGGCGGCAGACGAGGCCAAGCCTGGCACATGCCTGGGTGAGCCCCGCGATATCGGCGTTCATCTCGTTCAACAGGATTTCCGCCTGCCGGGTCCTGCCCGCGCAGATCATCGAGACGATCATCATCAGCTGTTCGTTTTCACCCCGCGCCCGCCCGGATGCGGCGAGCAGATCGATCGCCTCGGCCGGGTTCCCGGCCGCGTTCATCAGGGCCGCCTGGCGGCAGACGATCGCGGGGTGGCCGGGGAAGACGCGTGCCAGTTCCTCCATGACGCGCGCGGCTTCTGCCGCCCGTTCCATGCCGCAATCGGGCAGGAGGACGGCGGGCCAGGCCGCGCCGCGCGCGACGATGCCGAGCATGCGCAGGCGAATCCGCGAGGCCGCTTCGGCGACGTATCCGGGCTGGGTTTCGGGGGAAGGCACGAACGCGATCGTCTCCACCCGCCCCTCATGCGCAGCACGGAACTCGAAACGGGCGGGCGCACAGGAGAACAGCGCAACGTCGTCGTAGGCGAGATTGAGATCGAATCCTTCGTCCAGGAGTGCGGACGGCCGGCAGAGCGCGACGCCCCGGGGATGGACGACGAGGGCCCCATCGCCGTCGCCGCCGTCCTCGATCGAAATGCGACCCCAGAGGGTGATCTCGTAGGCATCCGGCTCGATGCCCGGATAGGCCTTCGCGAGGCGGGAAACGGCGCGCGCGAGCGTCATGACGTCCGCCCCGCCTTCAGGGCTTCGAGGCCGGCCCTGAGCGATGTTATTTCGCCAGGTATTCTATCGAATCTTTTCGTATCCTGCATGGCGGGCGACGGTTTCAGGGAAGCGGCGACAGCTTCCCGGATGACGGCGAACCCCTGGTCGAACCGTACCGCCAGGTCGCTCTTCCAGACCTGGGAGATCTCGGCCCGACGGCGGACGATCTCGTGCCTGAGTTTCTTCTTTCCCTCGGCGATGAAGTGTTCCATGTTCGCCGTCACCTCGCGCGTCATATCGCCCGTCAGACGCGCCGCGAGCGAGGCGCCGAGCGAGGCCGCCGCGAACAGAAGGTTTCCCTGCAGCAGGAAGGCGACCGCGGCGAGCCGTCCGAAACCGGAAACGAACTGCCGCGCTTCGAGGCCTAGCGACACCGCCTCGATCTCGAAATCCTTTTTGAACTCGACCAGCGGCGCCGTCGAGCCCTGCCGGCCGAGCGAAACGCGCGAATCGAACCTGGCCAGCTGCTGCGAAAGTTCGCGGGAACAGTCCGCCGCGAGCGGCCTGACGGCCCGGTTGATCCGCTCGAAGATGTTCTCGGCTTCGATCAGGACATGATCGCGGGCGAGTTGATGCAGGCCGGCGATTTTCGCTTCGTCGAGCGAGTCGCTCGAAAGAATGGCCTCGACGGCGGCGCGCAGGGTGAGATGCTCCGGCGAAGGGGCATCGGCGCCACGGGCCGCCGCGACTCTGCGACCGTGCGGCGGAACGAGCGGCCGGTCGGCTTCCGCGGCGCGGGCCGTCTCGAATATGAGGCTTTCGACGCCGTTCGCGAACCGCGTGAGAATGCGTTCGCGATCAGCCTCGAGCGTTTCGATCTCGCGTTCGCGCTCGTCGGCGGCCTGCTCGCTCTCGTGCCGGCTCCGGTCGAGCGCCGCCATCAGCATGGCAAGCCCCTGCTCGAGATCGTCCAACATCGACTCGAAGCGGGCCAGAGGAATCTCGCACAGGGCATCGCGGCGACTTTCCACGAGATCGACCGAGAGGCCGTTCAGCAGGTCCGCGACGCCCGATCTTCTCCACGCCTCATCGTCGCCGTTCCGCCGCGCCTCCAGCGCGGACTTCGCCGAAACTCCCCAGATGCGGATTTCCGGGTGAATTTCGGCGAGGTTTCTGCGGCAGTATTCGACGGCTTCTCCACGCTGGGCCTCGTCTGGAATGCGGTCGACGCCGTTGACGACGAACCAGCATTTTCTGATGTGGTGCTTCAGAACCCCGTTCTTCAGGAACCGCACCTCCGAGTCGGAAAGGGGCTGTCCGGCGTTCAGAACGAAGATGACCCCGTCCGCGCGCGGGATGAACTCCTCGGTGAGCCGGCGCCGCACCTCGTCGGTATCGTTGACGCCGGGCGTGTCGATGATGACGACGCCGTCGCGCAGGAGGGGGAGGGGCCAGCCGATCTCGACGTGGTCGACGTGCTGGGCGGCCGTATTCCTTCGCGTGACCCAGTCCTTCAGGGTAAGCGGGTCCACGTCCTTTGAGCCGCCGTCCCGGTCACGGACAATGGCGACGGGCTTTTCGGCATGTCTGATCAGACACAGCGCCGCGGTGCATACCAGCGCCGCGCGCGGCAGGACATCTTCGCCCAGCAGAGCGTTGATGAGGGTCGATTTTCCGCGCTTGATCTCGCCCAGAACGGCGACGGAAAACCGCTCGGCGAGAACGCGGCGTTCCAACTCGCCGGCGGAGCGAATCAGCGCGGTGAAGCCAAGCTCCCGTGCGATGTCGGCGGCTTTGCCGAGCAATCCGAGCAGGTTTTTCTGAAATTCACGGTAGGTTGAAAGATCCATGGTCGACGGCCAGCTCCGAGATTCGTGAAATCATATCACACGCGCTCTCCATGCAGATGTTTTTGTTTCGGAGCTAATCGTTGTATAGTGGTCTTATGCCAGAACAGCTCACCGTCGTCACGCCTGAAAACATCGAACTCCGATTCCAGATGGCGGGGCTGTATTCGCGCGGCCAGGCCCAGTTTTACGATTTCTTCTACCAGGTCGTCGCCTGCGTGCTCCTTCACGTGAGCCCGCTCTACATCGGCTTCGGGGGATACGGCTACAGCGGCATCTACGCCGCCTACTCGATCATCGTCTATTTCCTGCTTTTCTGGTGCTATTACCCGATCTTCGAACTCTACTTCGACGGCCAGACGCCCGGAAAGCGAAAACTCGGGCTCCGGGTCGTCATGGCCGACGGCGGCCGGGTCGGCTTCGCGGCCTCGCTTGCGCGGAACATCATCCGCATCGTCGATTTCCTTCCGGTCTGTTTCCTGCTCGGCATGGCGTCCATCCTGTTCTCCGAACGTCACCAGCGGCTTGGTGATCTCGCGGCCGGTACGATCGTCATCCGGGACGCCGAGGACCTGACCAAGGCGCCCGGAGGCGGCAAGCCAGATGAACACTGACCCCGCGACCACGAACGGGTTTTCCGACTGCCTCGCGCTGATCGAGAGCGCCGATCCCGCATCGAGGCGGAAGGGCGTCGCTCAGCTCGAGCGCTTTCACGAGCCGCGCGCCCTTCGCGTCGCCCTGTCGCTCTCGAATGACCCCGACGAAAGCGTCAGGGAAACGGCGGCCGAGGTTGTCGCCACGCTTCGCCGGGCCGGCGTTTCGGCCGAGAAGCCGGGAAAAGCGAAACCCGCCCGCCAGGTCGCGACGGACACCCTGCTCTCGTCGCCGGAAGTCATGGACGAGGTGTTTTTTCTCTGGCGGCGAAACCGGAAAAACATCATCAAGGCGTGGCTCCTCGCCGATCTCCCCCAGATTCTCATCTGCATCTCGATGTTCGCGACCCGCAACCTTCTTGGAAACGGCCCCGTCTCGAGCTCTTCGGCCGATGCCGTTCTGACGGTCATCTTCCTGGTCGTCTGTTTTTTCGGCCGCCCCTTCGCCTGGATGCTGACGGGAAGGGCCATCATGGCTGCGTTCCCGGACCGGCCCTCACAGACCGTCGCGAAACGACCGATGAGCGCCCTCGAGTATATCGGGCTCACGCAGATGAACCTGGTCGCCCAACTGCCGCTCGTGGGCGGGGCCGCGCTCCTGTATTACGCCCCGCCGTTCGAACCGGTCCTGTTCTTCGTCGTCTACCTGCTGTTCTTTCTCGCCTATCACAGCTACACCTGCACGCTCATGCCGCGCCAGTTGATCGCGAACGCCGACGTGTTCGTCGTTTTCCGAGCCCTGTTCAGGGACGGGTTCGCCTGCTGGACATTTCAACGGACGCTGTACATGTCTTTTCTCTGGATGATGGTGATGCTGTATTTCGCCATCATCGTGAGCGGGATCTACCTCATCGAGTTGCTCAATTTCCACAACCCCGGATATATATTTGTCGCCATCGTCACACTGGCGGACACCCTCGTCGATACGTTCTGGATGGGGTGGCAACTTACCGTCGCCAGGCTTCTGCCGGGCGACGTCCTGAGGCAAAGATCGGCATGAACCCTTCCGCGTCGAGCCCACGCTCTCTCATTCGAGCATATATTATATCATATATATTATTCATCACGCATCTTCTTTCGCCCTGCACCGGGCTCGCAGGCACGATGACGTGCAGAGTCCTGAAAAATGTCTCCGCCGATATCGCATCTTCGGTGACCGACCTGGCAAAAGGCGATGCTCTTCCCGACGACCGCCTGCACCAGCTCGCTGGGCAGTTTCGGGACATCGACGCGATCCTCCTCGATGATGAAACGGTGATGCCCGCCGACGTCTCCTGGATCCCGGGGAACCTCCCCGAGATCGCGAGGGAGCCCGACCTCCGCCGGCGCCGTCAGATGCTGCTGCAATGGCGAGATACGATCCGGCTCCTCGCGGAGGATGCGACGGCGAAACCCGGCACCGGACGCGCGACGCGACAGGAGATGGAAGAAGCGTTGAAACGAGCGGAAAAGGTCTCGTCGGTACCGTCGGGCTGTCTGTGGGAGTGCAGTTCCGGCGACGGCGGGGAGGGCGGAACGCCCCTGTACGATTCGACGATCATCGGTGAAACGGTTCCCGTTGAAGGCGCACCATCCGGAAACGCCCACGGTTCGGGCGGCTCTGGAGGCTCAAGCGGCTCGGGCGGTTCAGGCGGTTCGGGCGGCTCGGAAAGCTCGGGAGGCTCAGGCGGAAGCGGTGGGTCCTCGGGCAGCGGCTCCGGCGGTTCAGCAGGCGGCGGTTCCGCTTCGCAACCCGGCACCCAGCAAGGGTATCAACCGACAGGCCAGACCGGCCAGGGGAGGCCCGTCCAGACCTCGCCCACGACGGTTGGCGGCAGGCCCCCGGCGCCACGCCATCAGCCGTCGCCCCCGCCGCCGAAGCCGCACGTAAAGCCGCCGGCTCCCCCCCCGAACCCCCCTTCGGGCGGCTCCTCCTGGGTCCAGTCCCTTTTCAAGCTCCTGTACTGGGTCATCGTCGTTCTGTGCGTCATCGCCTGCGCGATCGTGATCTGGGTCATCTGGCGAACGTGGCGCCAGCGCGTCTCCGGAGATGACTCTTCCCAGCTTCTCGGCATGTCGGCGCTTCCGGAGGTGCGCAAACAGGCCCAGACCCTCTTCCGGCAGGCCGAAGAGGCGGCCACGGCGAACGATTTCCAGGAAGCCCTGCGCCTGATCACGACCGCCTGCCTGCTCCTGCTCGAAGAACGGTCCGTGGTCGCCTTCCAGGAGAGCCTCACGAACGGCGAGT
This sequence comes from Candidatus Ozemobacteraceae bacterium, assembly GCA_035373905.1. Classification (NCBI taxonomy): domain Bacteria; phylum Candidatus Rifleibacteriota; class Candidatus Ozemibacteria; family Candidatus Ozemibacteraceae; species Candidatus Ozemibacteraceae bacterium. Next base: position 29,932 of record DAOSOK010000036.1, read on the forward strand.
ATCTCGGCATGCTGGCCGAGCGCCGCCAGCTCCAGGACCTGTTCCGCGCCCCCCTGAAGCGGTTCGACGGAATTTTCTACGGCTTCGCGGCGCCGTCGCGGCCCGATTACGACGCTTTCCGCGACGTGTTCCGCAAGCTCGGGGGCGCATCATGAACGTCGCCACACCCCGCATGAAAGGCTACCTGATCCTGCTGCTCTCGCTCTTCATTTTCACGATGTGGGGCGTGAATCTGCTGAGTCTCTCCCAGATCGAGATCGACAAACCCGAACCCTCAGGAGCACCGAAACAGAGCGGCGGCGGAGGTGGGGGGAATCGCGTCATCGAGGTGAAGCCCTGCCCGTTCCTGTATTTCTACTTCTACGAACTCGGCTACACCCTCTACCTCACGTCGGCCCCCCCTCGCGAGCCGAACGGCACGATGCTGATGGTCGAGCCTCCCGAGCGCCTCCCATCGGCCCTCCTGCGCCAGCTTGCCGAATGGCTCGGCAAGGGCGGCAACCTGGTCATTCTCACCTCCCGATCCCATCCGATCCTCAGCCAGGCGGGAATCGACGTTGCGACGTCGAAAGAATCGAAGGAATCGTCCCAGGTCTCACGCCTCTTCATGCCGTATCTCTGGCTGAATGACGCCCGCGAGTTCGACGCCGGATACGCCGGCTGGAAAGCCCAGGCAGGCCGCTCTTTCCTCAAGCCGTTTTTGCCGCCGAGCCCCGGCGTCGATCCGGTCCTCGTGACGGGGTGGGGAAGCGGCCGCCTGTGCATCGCCGCCTCCGCCGAGCTCACCGGCCCGGCCGGCCTCCGCAAGCGCGACAACCTCGTCCTGCTGACCAGGCTCGCCGAGCGGCTGACCCCCTCGAAACAGCTTTTTTTCTTCGATCCCGAACCCGGGCGCCGGCTGAGGGCCGTCGTCTCGAGCGGGGGCGGCGGCGGGGGCGGCGCCACGCCCGTCGTCAAAACGAAAATTCCATACCTGTCACTATGGAGTTTGATGAAGGCGAACGCCGTCAGTTGGGCGCTGCTCCAGCTCGTGCTGGCGCTGGCGATCTTCGCGATCTCGATCGGCAGACGTTTCGGCCCCGTCAGGCCGATTCCGCCCGAAGACCCGCCCCAGCAGTCGTTCGTCGCATGTCTCGGGCAGCTGCTCCGGCGGCAGCAGATCAACTCGTTCGCGGCGAGCCACGCCATCGCGCACTTCCTGCCCGCCGCCTTCAAGCGGTTCGGCCTCCCGCCCGACGCCCCCGCCTCGGCCCTGGTCGAGGCGATGAAGAGCGTCAGGCCTGACCTTGCCGAAAAGCTCGGCGCGGCCCTCACCGGTCTCAAACGCATCACCGAAAGCGAGGGGAGCGACGAAAGCGACGCCCGCCTTCTCCATCACATGCAGACTCTTGCGCAGATACGAAAGGAACTACGCATCAATGGCTGATTTCTCGAAGGTCCAGCAGGTGTTCTCCAATCTCCGGAAAGAGCTTCAGAAGGTCATCGTCGGCCAGGACCAGGTCGTCGACCTGATCCTCACGGCCCTTCTCGTCCGCGGCCACGTGCTTCTCGAGGGCGTTCCCGGCACGGCGAAAACCCTCACCGTCAAATCGATCGCGCGACTGATGGGTCTCTCCTTCCAGCGTATCCAGATGACGCCCGACCTCATGCCATCCGACGTCCTCGGAACGACGGTGTTCGATACCCGCACCGGCGCGTTCCAGGTGCACAAGGGCCCGATCTTCTGCGACCTCGTCCTCGTCGACGAGATCAACCGCGCCCCCGCCAAAACCCAGTCGGCCCTCCTCGAATGCATGGAGGAACGCCAGGTGACGATCGAGGGTAACCGCTTTCCGCTTCCCCGCGTCTTTATGGTGCTGGCGACGCAGAATCCGCTCGAATACGAAGGTACGTATCCGCTTCCCGAAGCCCAGCTCGACCGGTTCCTCTTCAAGATCCTCATCGACTACCCCAGCGCGGCCGCCGAGACGGCGATCCTCGAGAAGTTCGAGGCCGGCTTCCGCCCCGACCGTCTCGAGGAGGCGGGCCTCCAGACCGTCACCAGCCCAGAAGAGCTTGTCGCCTGCCAAGACGCCCTCCGCCAGATCCAGACCAAGCAACCGGTCATGGAATACATCACCTCGATCGTCCGGCTGACCCGAACCTGGAGCGACCTGCTCGTGGGCGGCGGCATCCGCGCCGACATCTCTCTCTTCCTCGCGAGCAAGGCCCGCGCCCTCATGGAAGGGCGCGAGTTCGTGACGCCCGACGACGTGAAGGCCGTGACGCCCCCCGTGCTGCGCCACCGCATCATTCTCAAACCCGAGGCAGAGATTGAGGGGGCCACGCCCGATCAGATTCTCCAGAACGTGCTCGCACAGGTGAAAGTGCCCAGATGAACGCCGGCCTGGTGACGACCCGCGTCGTGCTGCTGTTGCTGTGCGGCACGCTTCCGCTCATGGTGACGACGTCACACATGCTGGCCGTCGCCGTCCTTGCCGCCTGGAACCTCTTCGTCCTGCTGCTCGTCGCCGCCGACAATCGTCTCACACCGAAGGCAACGCTCGTCGACGTGAAACGGGTCATCGCGAACAAGCTGTCGATCGGCGAATCGAACGACGTCATCCTCCGGGTCGAGAACCAGTCGTTCCAGAAGCTCGAAGTGACGCTGCTCGATGCGCCGCCCGAGTCGTTCGGCGCGCCCGGCGAGCCGCTGGTCATCACGCTCGAACCCCGCACCCGCGCCGAGGTCCGCTACCGCGTCGTTCCGCCCAGGCGCGGCAAATTCTCGTTCGGGAACGTGTCGATCCGGTTCCGGGGCCGTCTCGAGCTGATCGTGCGCCAGCGTGAGGTTCCCTGCGAGATGCCGGTCGATGTGTATCCGAACATCAAGAACGTCGCCCGGTTCGAACTTCGCGTGCGGCGCAGCCATCTCATCGAGACCGGCCTCAAGAGCGAGCGCCGGCGCGGCAACGGCACCGATTTCGAGAGCCTCCGCGAGTACGTGCGCGGCGACGAGTTCCGCCGGGTCGACTGGAAGGCGACCGCGCGCCGCCACAAGCTGATTTCCCGGGAATACCAGTCCGAAGTAAACCAGTCGGTCCTCGTCCTGCTCGACTGCGGCCGGACGATGGGCGCCCCGCTGCCCCGCGGGACGATGCTCGACGCGACCGTCGACGCGGCCCTGCTGCTCATTCAGCGGGTCATCCGCAACGGCGACAACGCAGGCCTTCTCGCATTCACCGACCGACCGATCCGGTTCGTACCGCCGGCGAAGGGGAAACGCCAGCTTCATCTCGTCATGTCGCAACTCGCGGCCGTCCAGCCCCAGCGCACCGAGTCGGATTACGGCGCGGCGTTCCGATATCTCATGGCGCGCCGCGTCAAGCGTTCCCTGCTGATCATCCTCACCGATCTCACCACCGGGGAGGCCGCCGCCCGGCTCACGAAGGACGTGCCCATCCTGCTGCGCAAGCATCTTCCCGTCGTCGTCTCGGTCTTCCATCCGACCCTCGCCGCGAGCATGGCCCAAAGCCCCGACACGCTCGACCGGGCCTGGGAAAGCATCGTGGCGCGCGACACGCTCGCCCGGGTGAAGACGGCCCACAAGGATCTCGAGCTTCTCGGCGTCGGAACGCTTCTCCTGCCCCCGGAAAAACTCGGCACCTCGCTTCTCGCGAATTACCTGCGCCTGAAACTCCGCTCGAAACTCTGAGCCAGGGCGGGCCACGTCAGGTAGATCACCGTCGCGAGAAACAAAACCGCAGCGACCAGGTATTTCAGGGGAATCGGAAGCTGCGCCGGCGTCACCCACGTCTCGACCAGGGCGGCGATCACGAGCATCGGCACGACGCCCGCGACGAGTTTCGCCGCGGTCCGGCCTTCGTGCGCGAGCCAGTCGAACCGCTCGTGCCGGCCCGGATCGACCAGCGCATACCCGAGAACGAGGCCCGCTCCCCCCGCGATGAAACAGCACGGCAATTCGATCACTCCGTGGGGAAGGATTAGCGACCAGAAGGCGAGCGCCTGGCCCGCGTCGTGGTAGACCGACGCGAGGCCACCGAGAAGCAACCCGTTATATATCATAATGTATATAGTTCCGATGCCAAACAGAAAACCGAAGGCGAAGGCGTAGAATGATACCTTGATATTGTTCGTCATGATGAAGCTCGAAACCTGGACGCGCGACTCGTCGGCCATGTCGCGGCCGACCTTTCCCCGGGCGAGGTCTTCGCTGATCGCGCTTCGCATCGACGGGGGAATCACGAGATCGATCAGTTTCGAGTCAGCGCCGACGCACAGAAACCCGATGATTCCGGAGAACAGGAAGATCAGGAGCGCCGTCATGATGAAATGGCCGCGTTCCAAGACGAGCATCGGGAAGCGCCTGAGAACGAAGTCGAGACCGCTCAGCAGGATCGAATCGTCGTTCCGCCTGTAGATGTGCGAATAGGCCCGGGCGACGAGGCGGTTCAGATACCGCTGGAGTCGCTCGTCGCCGCTCGTCCGGGCGCGGCCGAGGTCGCTCAGGGTCTCCTGGTACAGGGCCCCGAGTTCGAGAAGGCGGCTCGGCTCGACGCGGCCGACGATATGGCGGTCGAGATGGTCCAGCGTCGCCTCGAGCTGCTGCCAGCGTTCGTTCATCACTCGACGGTCCCGTGGACGTCGCACGTGATTTTTCCGACGGTCGTGATGTCGCCCGTCGAGGAGTAGCGACACGTTGGCTCGGGCTTCGACAGGCTGGATCGAAGATATTTGTCGTTGACCAGGCGTTGTTCGGTGTCTTCCCGGAAGGATTTCAGCGGTATCTTGTTGTCCATGTTATACATCTCGATCGCGCCGAGCAGAACCCTCATGTTCGCATAGCAGGCCTTTTCACGCGCCTGGTCCCGGAACAGCCTCGAACTCCTCCTGTCGGCGGCGATTCCCAGAAATATTCCGAGAATCATGAAAAAGCCGATCACCTTGACAATGCCGGCAACGCAGGACGGGCCGCTCTCTGCCGCAATGGCGGCGCGGAGATTTCGTTCTTCTCCAACGTCTTCCGGTGGGAATTCAAACCCACACTGACGGCAGAACTGCTGGCGGTCAGCCGCAGCGATGCCGCACTCGGGGCAGAATTTTCCCTCATGATTCTGGTCGCTCATAATTCCTCCAGACTACCCGATCGTCCCTGAAAAGTCGATGCACCGTGCGAACGAAATCCTACCGATCCTGCAGGTCGCTTTCGACGGTTCCGTGAACGTCACAGCAGATCCTGCCGTTTGCCGTCATGTCGCCGGTGGAGGAATACCTGCATCCCCGTTCGGGCTTGCTGAGTCCGCCTTTCAGATAATTTTTTTCCGTCAGACGGTTGATGACCTGCTCGTTCATGGATTTCTGCATGACAACGCTGTCCATGTTGTACATTTCGATGGCGCCGAGCAGAACGCGCATGTTCGCATAACAGGCTTTTTCCCTCGACGTGGTGCGAACCGTCCGTCGCGGCGGGATGAGAACCATCACGATGCCGATGAGAAACAGGACGACGGCAATCCTGAACGCGCTTCCGATGCAGGATCCCACGCCTTTCTCGGGAATCGCGGCACGAAGGGTCCGTTCCTCCTCCAGCGATTCCGGGGGAAATTCGAGGCCGCACCGGCGACAGAACTGCTGCTGGTCCGATGCGGTCGTCCCGCATTCCGGACAGGTCTTCATTTCCGTTCGATCCATCCTCGGTCTCCTGCAGCTTCCGCCGCAACCTCCCCGAAAGTGGATCGCCGGAACACGAGGTCCCGGCGATCTATTGAAAAGCTATCCATCTTGGATAGCATCAGCGGGGACGAATCCCCGGTATTTCCACTCTAAAATCCCTGGGTGAATTTTGTCAAATATCTTGGGCGTTTTCCGTGTTACCATGGGGCAACCACTTCGCGGGCTTTCAGTCACGCGGAACGAGGGAGGGGGTACACCCATGAAGACTACGGGAAGAAACGTTTTCCGGCTCCTTCTTGCAGCCGTTGCCGTTCTCTCTCTGCCCTTCGCGGGCGAAGCGGCCAGGCGATACGTGATACCGACCTGGTATGGGTACGGCGTCGTCTCGCAGAGCGTCGGCGTCATTTCTCCGTATATTATATCATCGACATTTCATCCATCGATGCACCCGGGATACCTGCCGTATTATCTCCCGTCCCAGGACCCCGCCTATTACTCGGCCTACCGGCCCTGGAACCCCGCGGGCGTGACCGCGCCCGGCTACTATTATCAGACGCCGGCCGGATCGCTCGCCCCTTTCTGGGACGGCACGGCCTGGGTCTATCGCCAGGCGAGCCCCGCCGGCACGGCCGGCGTCCCCTTGACGAATCTGAACCTCCGCTCCAATCCCGGGTTCGGCTCGAGCCGCAACCGTGACCGCAACGTCATCGGCAGCATTGCCCGAGGCGAGCAGGTGTATGTGCTCGGCCGATACGGCGACTGGTATTACGTGCAGTCCGCATCCCAACCGCAGAAATTCGGATATGCCTACGCGCGATACATCCAGCTGCAGGGCGCGTTCAACATGCCCGCCTTCTCCGCCTGGCCCTCTTCGTATCCCATGTATTCCTATCCGAACGGCTGGCAGCAGCCCGTCGCCGTTTCCCCCGCGGGCTATTGAATCCTTTGAAGAATCCTTGACGATCACGAGGTGACGATATGCAGATCATGAAACAGCGCATCCTTTCCGCCCTTGTTCTCTCCCTGGCCCTCATGGGCTTCCTGGCCCTGACCGCGTCGTTCGGACAGCCGGCAAGCGGCCCCGCGCCCCTTCCCGAGACGGTGAAACTGAACGTCTTCGCGATCGTTTCCGACGAGCTCGAAACAATGGCTTCAAAAGCCGGCGAAGCCCTCAAGACCGAGGAACAGCTCGACTCCTACCCGTCCATGGGCTACCAGGTGCACTGTACATTATATATGACACAATATGCTCCGGAAAAGGCGTCTCTCGTCCAGGGAATCGTCGCCTCGCTCGCCGAGACCGTCAAGCCGTTTCCCGTGACCGCGGCGGGGATATCCGCGACCAAGGATTTCTGGCTGTTCATCAACCTGGACAAAAACCGCAACCTCCAGACGCTGTCGGACACGGTCGTGCAGCAGCTCTGCGAACACCGGTTCCCGAGCGACTTCGTTCCCGACTGGGTGAAGCAGTATCCCCAGAAACTCGAGTATGTCACCAAATACGGCAGTCCGAACGTGTTCGCCGAGTTCGAGCCTCATTTGACGCTTCTCGCCAAGTCCGATCCGGCGAAAGTCGACGGCTTCGTCAAGCGCCACGCGAACGACGCCGAGTTCGGCACCCCGAAACAGGGCCATATCGTCGGCATCGGCGTCGGGATCGCGGACAGGGCAGGGCAGATCAAGCAACCGCTTGCCGTGTACCGGTTCAAATGACCGATCCGGGCGGACGGATTTCCCGCAGACCCTGCTGAAAATTCGACGTCCCGATCGGATGAAACCCCTGCAAATCACGATGTTTGCAGGGGTTTTCACATTGGCACGATCCCTGCGGAAGACCCCGTCGTGCTTCACATCACCCCAGGAAACAAGGAGCGTTCGGAATGAATTACAGAATCAAGCTTACCCTCGCCGCCCTGGCTGCGTTCATCCTCATAAGCGGCGCCAGCGCCTTCGCGGCCCCCTCGACGGACGTCACCTGCATCCGCCAGACGACCGATTCCCACCACATTCCCTGGCCTCCGCCCGGCAATCCGGCCGACCCGACCGATCCGAACAACGGCGACGATTACGGTTCGGGCTCATCGTCCGACTCCGGCAGCGATTGCGGCCACGATCACCACGATGACGACGGCGGCTCCGACGGTTCCTATCCCGACAATCCCTACGATCCTGACAACGAGCCGATGCCCAACTGATCGTTCGAGATCACAACGGCGGGAAGACCGATGGTCTTTCCGCCGTTTTCGCTACCGTGATGGAGATCAGCCGAGGGTGAGGATTTTGATCTCGGCGGGTCGGAGGGTGTATTCGAAGCATCTCGGTACGGAACTCATCGCATATTCCGGCGAGATGTCCCTCGGGATGCCGGGCCCGAGAACGCTTGCGAGATCGGGAATGAAGAGCCGCTGATGGTTGTAGCGGTCCTTGTTCACGGCGACGAAAACGGTCTTGCAACCGGGGGCCGAGCGTTTGAAACAGAAGATGTTGTACCAGTTTTCCTGGTCGACGATCTGAAGACCGGCTTCACGGTTCAACACTTCGTTCGTGTCCTTGAGCCGGCACACCTTCTGAATATATTCCGTCATATCTATCCCGGTGTTCTCCCACCACGATGGCTCGGTGCGCACGACGTCGCAATGGCGGCGGAAGCCGAATTCAAAGCCGATCGGCATCATGAACCCCTTGCTGAACAGGGCGCAGAAGAGAAGCTGTCGCTTGACGGCCGCGAGGTTCCCTTCGTATTCCTCCATGAGACGGTTCGTGTCGTGCGACTCGGGGAACGCAATGCTCGCGACGACGGGGCTTGTCCTGAAATACTGCTCCATGCCCCACGGCTGATTGTAATCCCAGTATTTGATCGAGTTGAACAGGTAGTCGAAGCCGAGCTTCGCGAGGTTCTCGACCTGCTGAAAACTGCAGCCCAGCGACTCCGCCAGGAACATGCACCCGGGCTTTTTTTGTCGGGCCCGCTGGATCAGGAAGCGCCACAGGTCGTCAGGCACCTGGTAGGCCATGTCGCATCGGAAGCCGTCGATGCCCATATCCATGTAATAGGACATCATCTTCCACCAGAACTGCCAGAGATTCTCGCGGTCGGGTGATCCGGCGTTGTCGACCTCTGCAAGATCGCCCCATTCGACCCATTTGCCGTTGTCCCAGGCGCCGGGATGAATGACCTGTCCGTCGGCAGATCGTTTGAACCAGTCGGGATGCTCCTGGATGAGGGTGCAGTCGATCGCGGTGTGGTTGATGACCAGATCCATCATGAACAGCAGCCCCTGTTCGTGGCATGCCGAAACGAACTCCTTGAGCTGGTCGGCCGGGCTCGATGGAGAATCATTGTCGATGAAGAGGGGGTTGAATTTGTAGTAATCCTTCGGCGAGTAGAGACTGCCGCTGAACCCGGGGTAATGGAAGGGGTTCACGTACAGGGCATTGAAACCCATGAAGGAAATTCGGCCCAGATGAGATTTCCAGCCGTTCATGCTTCCGGCCAGCCTGGGGAAGAGATTGTAGAGACGGATACCTTTCGTGCCAAGCAGGTCTTTCGACATCGTTCACTTCCTCCTGGGAATCAATGCGGCGTGGAATCGCGCCCGGGAACGGCGGCAGGGCTATTTCTCAGTTCCTCGAGGGCGTCGCAGATCTCTCCGGCCTCTGCAGCGTTCACGCTCCGGTATACCTCGTGCGGGCCGTCCGAGCCGACGAAATAGACGGCGATATACTCCTTCCCGTTCTCGCCGGCGACGGCGCCGGTTCTCGTTCCGTGCCAGTCCTGGAGTTTTCTCGTCAGGTTCGTCTCGGGCGATCGCATATCTTGCGATATATGAATCGCGGCGCCGCCGGCAACGGCGGCACGGAACGATTGGAACGCGAGCGACCGGCCGAGCATCAGGAAAAAGGCCATGAAGACGAGGCAGAAGATCCATTCCGGCATCGTCCGCTCGCTGGCGGGGTTCATTCTGAAATACAGCAGGGGTAGGAGGACGGCGACGCCCATGAGAAACCACCCGACGGCGATCTCCCATGCCGGCACGTAGGTGAATCCCTCAGGGTATCCTCGCGGGGCCATCCATCGAATCACGTTCAGCTCCTTGCCGTTCTGGAAATATTACCATAGGAACATCTCTGCGCATACACTGTCATTCGCTTTTCTTCATCCCAAGCAGCAGGGTCGTCCCCCCGGCAGCGGTGGCGAGAAGGAGCCACGATCCCTGCATCCCAAGCGTCGGGAGCATCCAGATGCCCGCCGTCGCGGCCGCGAGCATCGCCGGCAAGTTGTCCGCCACGACCAGACCGGCAACGGCTCCGGCAGTATCTCCGGAAAGACGCGCGAGAAGAGGAAACTCGACCCCGGCGAGGACGGCGACCAGGAGCGTCATTCCCCCGAGAGTCCAGAGCGAATGCAGGGCCGGATTCTCCAGCAGGAGAAATCCCGTACCCGCCAGGACGAGTTGCCCGAACTTCAGCAAGCGGACCGTCCCCCACGCGGCTTTGAAGCGGCGGGAGACGAATCCGCCGAGGGCCAGGCCGAGCATGTAGAGGGCGAAAAACAGAGATGCCATGCCGAAGATGGCTCCGTGCCGCACCTGGTAGGTAAGCAGGAGCATCATTTCGGCGGCGAGGCCGAAGAAGCCGGTGAGGGCGACGGCCGACGACGCGGCCGCGATCGGCGAGAACCGGACGACGCCCGAGGCGACGGACGCAAGAACCAGGGCGAGAAAGGCGCCGAGGATCACGAGCGCGCGCCCCAGATCGATGCGTTCGGCAACACGCAGAGCGGCGCCGATCCCCGAGCCGCTGTAGATGTCCCACAGATGGAGTTGCCGGGAAAGGGCCGCCGGTCTGGCATCGGTGTTTTCCGGCGCGGGAACGGTTCGAGAAAGCCACTCTTCGAGTTCGGCGACCCGGAACGGCAGAAGAAGATCAGAAAACAAAGCCGGCCTGAACGATACGGTCTGGATGCCGTTTCGGTCGAAGCGCCGGGAGAGTTCTTCCGGCGAGGTCGCGATCGCGTCGGCGGACCGCGAGGCGCGAAAACGGATCGGGTCGCCGGGAACGGCAACGGTCTGGCCGGACGACGACTTCAGGTCGCGATACAGCGACAGGACCGCCTTTTCCAGGTCGCCGCCGAGGTAGTTCTCCGCTCCGCTGACGACGTATTCGACCACGCCTCTCTCCGTCAGCGCCGCCATGGCTTCGCGGATCGCCTCGCGGGTGAACATGCGGTTCCCGACGAGGGTCGTCGGGTCCGACGGCAGGACGAGGACGGCGTCGAATCGCCCGGGGTTCGCCCGCAAAAACGCCCGCGGATCCGCCGCTTCCCACCGAACACGCGGATCGGAAGGAGCGAGATTTTTCATGAATGCGGCGAGCGCATCGTCGAGGTCGACGACATGAATATTCTTTACTTTATATTTCAGACACTCTTCCAGGATGTCGGGAGCCGGAATTCCGACGAACAGGACGGTCGAACTGCCGAAGGAAAAGGACGCCGGAAGGGACGAGAAGAAGGTGTGAACGCGTTGCTCCGCCGCAGGCCGGTCCGGCCAGGTCATGATGAAGTTGTTGTCCAGGAAGAGGGAATACTGGCCGCCGTAGCTCGAGATCTTCACCGACTGGTAGGCCGTATCGAAACTTCGCACAAGCCCGTATCCCGGATGGAACCGTTTCCAGAGGTATTCGTCCATGATCCGCTGAAACGCCGGGAGAGCCGGCGATGCGAGGGGCGTCAACAAGGCGATGAGACCGGCGACGATGCGGAGTCTCCCGTTCATGACAAGGCAGAGGGCCGAGGAGGAAAGGATAAAGCAGGCCCATATGAGCACGATCGGCTCGGTGGCGCCGCCGGCAACGAACGCGAACAGCCCTCCCCCGATCGCGCCTCCGGCCGATTCGAGAGCGTAGAGACGATCGACCGGGGCGCCGGGCCGGCTTCCGGCTCCTTTCACCATCGCGGGCAACAGAGCGCCAACCGCTATGGAGACGGGAAAAACCGTGACGGCGATGACGGCGACGACCGGCAGGAAGGGAAGGAGCTCGCCCGCTGATTCCGGGAGGAACGTCGCCGTCCCGAACATGAACAGGAGGAGAGATGCGGCAGGGGCCAGGGCGGTTGCCGTGACGACCGCCTGCGGCCCGGGGCTGAGTGCGGCGGCGAGCCGTCCTCCGGCGGCGAGCCCCAGCAGCCAGACGGCGAGAAACGTGCCCAGATGAAGCTCGGTACCGTAAAACTGGCCGAGAATCGTTCTCAGGAGGGCGATCTGGCCGATATTCGCTGCAGCGCCGGCGAGGAAAACGGAGAAGAGCCCGGCCCTGTTCCGGCTCATTCAGGGGTTCTTGGACGGGCTCGCCGTGGGCACCGGTTTTTCAGCCGGCTTCTGTTCGGGTTTCACGGGGGTATTCTGAGGACGTTTCTGGACGGGCTGCGTCGCCGAAGCCAGATCCGGCTTCGGCGCGGGTTTCAGAGGATGTTTCGGGGCGGGTTTCGGCTGCGCCACCGGCGACGTTTTCGAAGCGGGTTTCGGCGCCGACTTTTCCGTTTCGCCGGGAACGGTGAGGCGGGCGCCCCTGCTCGCCATGGCTGCGACCCAGTCAGCTGCGGCGGGGTCCCGAAGTTTCATCTCGGTTCCGGTGGATGAGATGGCGTCGATATGTGCCGTTACCGGAGGCGTCCTCCCCGCGAACGGAACCTGGATTCCGGGAGTCGCCATCGATCCGGTACCGGCGATGTCGCCGATGTCGTAGACGGGAGGCTCCATCGGAGCTCCGGGCGCGGCGCCGGGGGCAAGGGCGGGGGCGGGGAGTGCGGAGAGTTCGCTGTCGGTGAGCGAGCGTCCGCAGAGGTAGAGCCCCCATTTCCCCTGAATTTCGACCTCGTCGATCGAATACTGCGTTATCGTCCGTATCGCGTCGCGCGCGGAACGGCGCATCAGCAGATATAGATCGGGGGCGGCCATCGTCCGGAGAAGTTCGTCTCCGAACAGCACCAGCTTTTCGGACCTTGGCTCGAAGCGGGTCTCGCGCTTCACGCCCCACGTTGGAATATCGCGACCGGTATAGAACCTCGTCCCTTCCAGGACGTCTTTCGCAAAAAGAATCCTGGCGTTGGGGGGAAGGGCCGCCACTCTCCGGAGGAGCTTCCTGTATCCCGGCAGGGGGCGTTCCTTCAAAAGGATCTCGTCGCCATTGATCGTGGGCAGAAGCATGAGCATAATGCCTGGAACGGTGACGCCGAGAACGAGGATGATCCCCTTCACGATGCCGAGGTTCATGAAGGTATAGCCGAAAACGGCCAGGAACATGAAATAGAAGGCGATGAAGAACGCGACCCGGGCGATTTTCGGATCGGGCAGGGCGCCCATGAAGGACATCGTCATGATCGTAACGCCGAGAAATGCGAAAAAGATGATCGTCAGCGCCGACTCGAGCTTGTAGGCGAAGGGCTCCTCGTTGTCGTAGCTGAACAGGTTCGACAGGTATCCGCCGGTCATGAGAGACGCCGGAACGAGAAGCGGCAGGGCATAGGGAGCGAGTTTCGATCTGGCGAGGGAAAGCACGATGAAAGAAACCGCAAACCAGAGAAAGACCGGAAGCCCCCATGGCTGATCCTTCGCTTGCGCTTCGCGGAAATTCTGCACAACCCCGCCGGCAAAGAACGCCGTCCAGGGAAACATTCCGGCAATCATGACGAGGGCGAAATAGAAGATCGGCCCGGTCCTTCCATGGGCTTCCGAGGCGACGCGGGCGATCGTTTCGTCGAAAATGAAATACCTGAACAGCCCCGGCACGTTGTATCCCATCCAGAGATACCACCCGAGGCCGATCACGCCGAATGCAGCCCAGCCGGTGACGTGTTTCAGAAGGGCCTTGATCGATTCTCCGCCGCCGCGCAGGGCGATTCCCGGGATCAGACCGAGCAGCGGAAGAAGGCCGGGGGGGCCTTTCGTAAGAAACGCGAAGCCGGCCAGGGCCCAGAAGCCGGTGGCGAGAGCGTTGGACGGCTTCGTCCGATACCGGATCAATGCCCAGATCATCCAAGTTTCGAACATGGCCAGAAGCGGATCAGCCGTCAGCCCCCGGAACTGGACCGCGAAAAACAGGCTCGTCAGCAAAACGATCGTGGCGCACAGCGCGCTCCGGACCGTTGTCAGCAGCAGACCGATGCGGTAACAGCCGACGGCCGTCAGGGCCGCGGCGACAGGCAGAAACGCTTTCACGCCCTGCTCCGTGGGACCGAACAGCTTGATCCCGAGGGCCCCGGCCCAGTATGTCAGCGGAGGCTTGGTGAAATGGGAGACCCCGTTCAATTGCGGCCTGAGGAGACTGCCGCCGTCGGCCATGGCCCGGGCCACCGACGCATAGCGCGCCTCCGACGTCTCGAAGAGGTTTTGCGTTCCGAGTTGGAAAGCGATCAGAGCGAACGCGGCGATGCCGACGAGCCACTGAATCGCCATCGGGGACAGCCGGAGGTTGATTCGAGATGCGATGTTTTCCGCGAGAGCCGGAAGAACGGGAACGACTTCCTCGTCAGCTTCGTCCGATTCCTCTGCTTCCATGCCTTCCGTGGGCGGCTGAACATCGGAGCCCCGTTCGGCATCCCCGGACTCCTGCCGGGAGTTGCCATCAGGGCCAGGTTGAGGTTCCGCCATGTGGCCGGCTTCTTTCCGATCTTCTTCAGGCGGCTGTCGTGTCTGATCCATCACGTGTTTCCCGTTCTTTTTTTATAAGCATCAGATTGCGGATGTAGATGAAAAATCCCATGGATTGTCCCAGGATGAAAACCGGGTCCTTGATGTGAACCGCATACACCGCCAGTATCGCCGATCCGGCGAGGCTCAGATACCAGAATGACACGGGAATGACGCTCTTTTTCTGCCTCTCGGATTCGAGCCACTGGACGAAAAAACGCATGAAGAACATGAGTTGTCCGAAAAGCCCCAGCACCAGCCAGAATTCAAGATTCATCGGCCACCTTGTATGTAAGCTTTCGCCATTTCATCCACCGGATCGCGAGCAGGTCGAGGAAGGATCGGAAAAGCCGGTTCCAGACGTTGTATTTCGACTGGCCGCGCGAGCGGGGATGGTGACTGACCTCGACCTCGGTCACCGTGCCGCCTTCCATCTTGACGAGCGTGGGCAGAAACCGGTGCAGTCCCTCATACAGCCTGACGCGGCGGATCGAGTCTCCCCGGAAGGCCTTCAGGGAACAGCCGGTATCGCGGATGTTCTCATCGCTCAGCTTGTTTCTGATCCAGTTGGCGATTTTCGAGGAAACGCGCCGCACGAAATCGTCCTGGCGCACGACGCGCCACCCGACGGCGGCATCGTATTCTCCGAGCCGGGACACGAGCTTCGGAATGTCGGCGGGATCGTTCTGCAGGTCGGCGTCCATCGTGACGATGACCGAGCCCCGCGCGGCGCGGATTCCGGCATCCATGGCCGCCGTCTGGCCGTGATGGCCGTTCAGGCGGAGGGCGCGAAGGGCAGGGAAGCGGCTTTTGAGAGACGTCATGAGCTCGAAACTGGCATCGGTCGAGCCGTCATCGACGAGAATCAGTTCCCATGGTTTCCCCAGGGGTTCCATCGCCGCGCTGATTCGTTCGACGAGTTCGCCGATATTCTCGGACTCGTTGTAAACCGGCGCCGTTACGGAATATTCGATGCTCGACACTGATCGCTCCCAGATGTACCCCGGTGATTCGGGGGGGAGTGTATCACATTTGCCGTCCGGGTGGTAGAGTCCAGAATTATTTCAGTGTCGGGCCGCGCCTGATACGAAATGCATTTTCGTCGGCCTCAGCGGCGTACAGTACCCCGTCTTCGCCTTGTATCCAGGGCGCGGGAAGAGGACAGCCGGGAAAAATAGGCACCTGGAGTTCCGAGACAACCTTGCCGTCCGCGTCGAACCGGACAATGCGGTAGACATTCGGCTCGGCGCGGGTCACGAGCATGAACGCGGGAAAATCGCCGGCCATGCCGAGCAGGCGGCTGAACACGATCTCGTTGGTTCCCGATACCTTGTACCGGGCGAAGACGTCCGGATCAGAGGCTTCGCCGGTCCAGCCGGCCCGAATGATGACGCGGGATGCGGCGTCGAATTCATACAGCGTTCCGAACAGCGTTTTGGAGGTACCGACCGGCTCCAATGCCGGTGCGGGGTGCATTTCCCAGGTTTTTCCCATGTACAGGAACACGCCGCCCTCGTTGCCGCCGACGGCGATGTGATCCTTGTCGATAACGTTGAGACGACCGCGCAGGAGGACCTTCGTATCGATACGCCGCGTCTCGGAGCCTGTCGTGCGGTCGATGAACGCGATTCCGTCCGGGGAACCGGTGATGACGGCGAATTCGTTTCCGAGCAGAAACAGATCGCCGAGTTTCGCGGCCTTCACGGCATACGAGAGAACCCCGCCGTCCCGAGCGAACCGCTTGACGGCTTTCTGAACGCTGTCGGAAATCCAGATGCCGCCGTCGGCGTCGACGCGGAACCCGCCGGGGCCCATGAACGGGCCTTCCGGCAGTTGCCCTCTGTCCTGGAAGATGATGCCGAGCCGGCCGATCCCGTCACCCCAGGAGATTTCCCGCACGACGGGACAGGAAAGAGGCTCTGCGCAGGCGAACGCCGGAATCAGGAACAGCAGGAGGAACGCCCGCAGAAACAGCTTCATGCCGTCAGCTTCTTCCGGACGTCGTCCATCCCCTTCATTCTATATGTGCCTTTATAATATTGAATCTTTTCGGCGGGAAGAATGCAGTTGTAGGGGACGTCGCCCATCATGACGACGTGGATGTTGCCGTTCACGTCCGTTCCGCGGTAGATCGCCGAGTGGCCGTATCGGTTGTGACCGTAGTCGAACAGAATCATGTCTCCGACACGCGCGTCGGGCGGCGGGGGCGGGCGGAACCCGGGGTTGATCTCCTTCGAATACGCGCTCGACGAGAGGCCGCCTGCCGAGGTGCGGCCCTGGATGGGCCACGATACCCCGGCCTGCTTGAAGGTATCCATCTGGACGCGCTGGACGAAGCCGCTGCAGTCGATGCCGCCGATCTTCTGGAACTCGGCATAGGCGGCGTTCGACTTCCACTTCCAGGTGCTGATGTCGACGAAATCCTCGTAGTATTCGCTCGATTCGAGGCCGATGCGGTTCCCGTTCGCCTTTTTCTTTCTGTATGTCGCCACATCGTCGAAGCCGCCGAACTTGAAATACACCGGTTCGTCGATGTACGGTCTGGTCGCGGCATCGATCACCTGCGAGAATGCCTCATCCTCGAGGGTGCGCTCGATCTTCGCGAGCTGGGCTTTCGCCTCGGCGTATTTCCCGAGCTGATACAGCGATTTGGCCATCAGGTATTTCGCCCGGAGCGGGTTCGACGCGTCGTCCTGCGCCAGTTCGTATGCCTTCTGCCAGTCGCCTTTCTGGTAGGCGGCCCACGCTCTTCCGAGTTTGTAATACGTGTGAATTCCCGAGTAATCGAGAACCGTCTTCGACAGGTGTTTGTCCCACCGGGCAAAACTCTTGTCGAGAGCGGCCTTGTCGGCACTCGTCGCGGGCAGGGGCGATATCCCGGAGCCGTCGGCGAGAAGGTCGGCGCGAACCCAGCCCTTCAGGCCGTTTCCGAAGATGACCTGGTTCCAGCCGTTCTTTTCAGCGACGACGTATCCGACGCTCCCGCGCGGAAGGGTTTTGAGAATGGCGTTGTTCGTGCCGGGACCCGATCGCACGTTCACCCAGCTCTCGCCGATGGAAACGACCCCTCTTCCGCCCGAGGCATCGCTCGAGGAGGAGGTCACCTGCACCTGCGAACCGCCGAACGGGCTCGTCTGGGCATGAAGGCTGGAACATGCGAACATCAGGGCGATCGCCGCGATCGCTCCGGCGGCCGGCATCCATCTGGCGCGAGAATACATGCGTCCCCTCCTGAGAGAGATACTCTCAATTGTATAGAGATTCGGAAGCGTGTCAAGTCTGCCGCCGCACCTGCCCCGGCTCGGCGCTCATCGACGGTTGAGCCGTTGACAGGGGCGATGAAGGGTCCTAAGATGAGTTCCGCATGAACGCCATGGGAAAAACGGGGTTCGAGTATCTGCGGCTTTCGGTCACCGATCGCTGCAACCTCCGCTGCGTCTACTGCATGCCGCCGGAGGGCATTCCGAAACTCGACCACGAGCAGATTCTGCGATACGAGGAGATGCTCGCGATCGTTCGCGCGTGCGTTTCCGAAGGCGTCCACCGCGTCCGCATCACCGGCGGCGAACCCCTCGTCCGCAAGGGCCTGTGCGGCTTCATCGAGTCGCTTGCCCGCATCGCGGGCATCGACGACATCAGCCTCACGACGAACGGCATCCTTCTCGCCGATTTCGCCCGCGACCTGCGCTCGTCGGGCGTTGCGCGCGTGAACATCAGCCTCGACTCCCTCCGGGCCGATCGGTATGCGACCATCACCCGGGGCGGCGACGTCGATCGCGTCATGGCCGGCATCGAAGCGGCGATCGCAGCCGGACTCGCTCCCGTCAAGATCAACACGGTGATGATTCCGGGTCAGAATGACGACGAAATCGAAGCCTTCGGGAAACTCGCCTGTCGCCTTCCGGTGCACGTCCGGTTCATCGAGCGCATGCCCTTCGCCGCCGGCGACATTGATACTGTACCATATATATCACAGGATACGATCGTCGATCGGCTTGTCAGGGCTGGTCTCACCCTCGATCCGGCGGAGCAGAATCTCGGGGGCGGCCCGTCCGAAAACTACAGCATACGCGGGGAAGCGGGGCACATCGGCTTCATCAGTTCCCGAAGCCATCCGTTCTGCTCCCGGTGCACCCGGCTCAGGCTGACCGTCAGCGGAAAACTGCTTCCCTGTCTCGACTCGAACGACGGGATCGATGTCCGCGGCCTCGACCACGCATCGATCGTTCGTGTCATACGCGATCTCTCGGCCCGCAAGCATGCGCGGCACAAGTCATGCGCGCAGTTTCTCGGCGCGCGCTGCGTTTCCCTGTCGGATATCGGCGGGTGATCCCTTCAGGAGGTTCATCGGATGACTACCAGGCGGAATTCGGGATACACGATCGGCATCGATCTCGGCGGCACGAAAATCGCCGCGGGACTCTGTAAGAAGGGCGACATCATCAGGCAGTTCATCGTGCCCACCCACCCGGAGCGCGGAAGCGATGCCGTTCTCGAGACCATCGTCGATGCGGCCCGAAAGGCCATCGGCGACACGGATGTCTCCGAAATCGCCGGCGCCGGCATCGGCGCGGCAGGCCAGATCAACCCGAAAACCGGCGCCGTCAACTACGCTCCGAACCTGAACTGGAGGAACATCCCGCTCGGCGAGTTCGTTTCCAGCGCTCTCGGCCTGCCCGTGCGGGTGACCAACGACGTGCGCGCCGCCACGCTCGCCGAATGGCAGTACGGCGCCGGAAAGGGCCTCGACAACTTCGTGAACATCTTCGTCGGGACGGGGATCGGCTCCGGCATGGTGCTCAACGGAAAACTCGCCGAGGGAACGACCAACTCGGCCGGCGAGATCGGCCACATCTGCCTCGACCCCGACGGCCCGGTCTGCGGCTGCGGCAAGAAAGGGTGTTTCGAGGCGTTTTCCTCGGGCAAGGGCCTCGAGAACCACGTCAAAGCCGCGTTTCCCTCGCTGAAGAACGGTCCCCTGATCGAGCTGACCGAAGGCAACCCCGACAGGATCACCGGCAGGATCATCGGCCAGGCGGCGAAGGCGGGCGACAAGACCGCCCTTCTGGCGCTGAAAAAGGTCGGCAGGTATCTCGGACTGGCCATCGCAAACGTTCACACCCTCCTGAATCCAGAAGTCGTACTGCTGGGCGGGGGCGTCATGGCGCTGCGAGAATACTTCATGGACGAGCTGAAAGCGACGCTCCACCGGCATGTGCTGCCGATGGCGGACCGCGGCGACAAGCTTCTCCGCGACGCGAAATTCGAGACCGACGCCGTCCTGATCGGCGCATCCGCACTATTCTGACCGATGAAACCCCTGAAACCCGCCGTGTTCCGCGAGGGCGATCTTCGCCCGGGCGGTTGGGCCGAACGTGAATCGACCAGCCAGCTCTGGCGCCATCTCCTGGATGTCGGAAGCCGTTTTCCATCCCTGACGATCGGCTGGGAGGCCCGTCCGGGGCTCGCGGACATCGTCGAACGGCTCGCGGAGATGCTGACGCACGCGGGACTCAACGTGTTCCTCGCGACCGGGCCCGTCCCCGTCGCGGCGCTTTCCCAGGCTCTCGGGCAGCGGATGCAGCCGCTCGGCCTGTACATCAGCGAAATCCCCGGCGGCGACTTCTCCGCGCTCGCGCTCACCACGCACGGCGGACCGGTTCTCGAAACCGACGTTCGCGAAGGCATCATCGCCAGGGTCGACCGGGTCGGCGTCATGGGGACGACGGACTTCCTCGAACCCTACGTGAAACGAATGGGTCAGTTGCTCGACCCGATGATCGAGAACCGGGTCAGGCTCTCGTCGCTTTCATCGCCATTCGACCAGCTTCACAAACGGATGCAGCCGCATGCCGAGTTCAGGCCGCTGTTCGAATACGCGGAAACGGGCCCCAAAGCCGTGATATCCCCCGACGGCCAGGGCGTCACCGTCCACGATGCCTCCGGGAAACCGATCCCAACCCGCCGGCTCGTCGAAACACTCGGCGCCTATCTCACCCGGCTCAGAGGCGCCGCGGGGACCCTCGTCGGGCCCCGAGGAACGGCCGAGATCGCCGCGGGAATCTCGGAGTTTTCCGAGATCGAGGGCGACGCCCTGGACATGAGCTCCCAGGCCGGCTACGTCGACCTGCTCCTCGGCTGGTGGGAAAACGGCATCATCGCCCACCAGGGCCACGCCCCCTTCGGCGACGCATACCTGACGTTATTATATCTCCTCGAAGCCTGGAACGCCGAATCGTGAAGAGTGACATTCCCCGACGTTCATCTGGATGTAGTTATTGATGTAAAGAGAGGATTATTATATGAGGAAACGCGGCGTAAGCGTATTGTTTCTAGTGATGGTTATATCTGCATTGTGTTCGGCCAGCGAATGGAAGAACGTTGACAATCTCGGGATGACGGCGTTGGAAGTGGCCATCAGAGAGGGCAACACGGCCGACTTTGATGCATTCGTGACACAAGGCATAGATCCCAATTTTCATGGGAAGGCCAATTTTCCTGTTTTTTCCTGGGCAGTCATGTTCCCGGCATTTCCGGGGTTTCATGTACACTCTGCGGGATTTTTCATGTGGTAGAGG
>DAOSOK010000037.1 GCA_035373905.1 Candidatus Ozemobacteraceae bacterium
CGCTCGGCGATCTCCGGCACCAGCAGGTTCGGAATGACGCTCGTATACAGGCTTCCCGGGCCGAGCACGATCAGGCGGGCGCGGTCGATCGCCGCAAGCGCTTCCGGGTTGGGAAGCGGCTCTTCCGGCCGCAGGCTCATCTCGACGATGCGCTTGCCGGCGGCCGAGATCGCGGTTTCGCCTTGCAGTTCCGCTCCATCCTCGAATCGGGCGATCAACTCGACGTTTTCGCATGTGACCGGCAAGACCTGGCCGCGGATCGAGAGAATCTGGCTCGCGGCGCGCACAGCCGTGCCGAAATCTCCAAGCACGCCCGTCATCGCGGCGATGAACAGATTGCCGAAGCTGTGGCCGCCCATCTCGCCGCCGGCCTCGCCGAACCGGTATTGGAACAGCCGCGACAGCAGGCTCTCGGAGCCAGACAGCGCGACGAGACAGTTTCTGATGTCGCCCGGGGGCAGGATCTGCAGGTCTTTTCGGAGCCGGCCCGACGAGCCACCGTCGTCGGTCACGGTGACGACCGCCGTCAGATCGATCGGAAGCTCCTTCAAACCCTTGAGCAGCGAGCTGAGTCCCGTTCCGCCGCCGACGGCCACGAGCTGGGGGCGCGGCCCCGTCGGCTGTTTCCGGAACATGAGGGCTCGCAGCTTCTCGGACGTCTCGTAGTCACGCATCGAAAGCAGCTGGAAGGAGCTCCGGATGCCGAGAGAAAGCCAAAAAAAACCGAGCAGGAACGCACTGAGCGCCGCAAGCGCGATCGCGAGGGGATCGAAGCTCCGGATGGTATCGAGATGGAACGGCGTCAGCATCATGATCGCGAGGCCGGCCAGGAACACCGAGATACACGCCATCGCGACGCCGCCCGCCAGGAAAATCACCCAGCGGCGGGTCCGTACCGACGGCCCGAACCACCGGCGCAGCGAAAACCGCATCAGAAGTCTCCGGTCATCTTGGCCTGGAGCTTCTTCGCGAACTTTTCGGCTGTCAACACGCCCATGCGCTTGAGATAGAAGTTCATCGCCGCCGTTTCGACCACGACGGCCAGGTTGCGGCCCTCGCGCACCGGGATCGTGGTGCAGGGCACCTCGACCTTCAGCAGCTTCGTCGTGCGCTGCATGATGCCGAGCCGGTCGTATTCCTTGCGATCGTCCCACTTTTCGAGGTTTATGACCATCTCGACCGTCTTCTCGTCGGACGTCGCGGCAATGCCGAACAGCGACCGGATGTCGATGATGCCGAGACCCCGGATCTCCATGTGGTGCCGGATCATCTCGTCGGGCGAGCCGACCACTTTCGTGTCGCTGATTTTGAGAAGCTGGACCGCGTCGTCGGCGACCAGCCGGTGGCCGCGTTTGATCAGCTCGAGCGCACATTCGCTCTTCCCGATGCCGGAAGGACCGATGATCAAAATACCGACACCGTATACCTCGAGGAAAACGCCGTGCACGCTCTTGCGCGGCGCGAACCGGTTGTGCAGGTAGCGCGAGAGCTGATACACGAACTCGCCGGTCCGTTCGGCCGTGCGCAGGATCGGAACCTGCTTCTGGTTGCACAGCTCGATCAGCTCGTCGAGAACGAGCAGGTCGTCACTTATTATAATACATGGTATATTAAAAAAGAGAAGCTGACGGAGCCGGACTTTCCGCGTCTCGGGGGCCTGCTCGCCGAGGTAGGCTAGCTCGGTCCGTCCCAGCACGATGATGCGTTCATAGCCGAAATGCTCGAAAAAGCCCGCCAGTTCGAGGCCGGGCCGGTGGACTTCCGACGAGATGATCTTGCGGTCCAGGCCTTCCTGGCCCGCGATGACCGTCAGCCCGTGATCGCGTGCGATTTCCTTGACCAGTACCAGCGCCATGTTGCGTTGTCCCGTTTCCGTGGTGCGATGACCTGCGCGACAGCGGAAATCCCCTGTCGTGTCGTCGGATTATACCACATCCGACCCCGCCTCGCGATGTGCCCTCTCATGCTCATTCCTGATATTCTATTCCAGCGATGATGTTGCCAATGAATGGCCGCGGGTCTAGAATGTGAACCACAATACTCACGCACCTGGAGAAAAACCGCATGTTTCTCGCCTTGCGCAAGGCTCTGCCGATCTGTGGTCTGCTGGTCGCCCTGGTCTCGGCGCCGGCCCCCGGCGCCCTTCCCGAACTGGTCTCGCCGGGTGAGCCGCCGATCACCGGCCAGGCCGTGCGCGATCACGTGCGACTGATCGAGTACACGCTCGGCACGCGCCTGACGACCGGCCAGAAAGAGCTGTTCCTCGAAACCCTGAAGAAAGAGTGCGCCGACATGGACCCCGAGGGCCGGAAGGCATTCCTCGAAGCCTCGAAGCTGGTCACGTCGATGACCTCGATGAATCCCGACCAGCGCCAGGTTATCCGCGAGATCCTGCGCGAAGACTTCGAAGGCACCGCCGCCGACGATGAAGCCGACCCCGCCGCCCAGCTCTACATGCAGGTTCGCGACGGAACGACGAAGATCATCGCAGCCCAGGGCTCGGACTCGGTCTCCCTCCAGGACCTGGAGGCCTTCACCGAGTATCTCGGTTTCGCTCGATCCCCCGACAAACCCGAAACGCTTCAGCCGGCCGAACGCGACGGTTTCATGCGGGCGATGGCCGACGGCTTTCCGGGTTACACGGAACAGGTCAGGCAGCACCTGAGCGGCTTCGACAAGACCTGGCACCTTCTGCGGGCCGGCTGGCTCGCGGCGGACGAACCGACCCGAAACCGCTGGAAAACCGGGTTGAAAGCGGCTGCCGAGAAAGCCTCTTCCGGAAACGGGCCGGCCGGCGCCGTCGATCCGGCACTCTGGGATGAAATGAAACAGGTCGCCTCGGCGGCCGGAGAGATCCCCGATGGCTGGCAGGCGACACCGACCCTGGCCGTCTGGTGACTGCGGAAACACATCATTGCACCGGCAGTTCATTTCAGGTTCACGATCTGCGTGATCTGCGGATCGTTCTTCGAAGTTGAATCAACGAATCGGGCACAAGGAGAGTGACGAGATGAGCGGATTATTCGAAAAGCGCGTGTATTGCATTCACGAGGCCGTCGGCGCGGCTGAACTTCACGAATCCTACCGGATCACCGACGAAACCGGGAAGGAGCTGTTGGGTGAAGCCGAGGAGCGGTCCTGCATCGGCAATTCCATAGCAAAAACTTTTTTTGACAAAAGCTGGCTTCCCGTCACCGTAGAGGTGAAGGATGCCTCCGGGAACCGACTGCTCGAACTGAACGGTGCCGGCTGGCGCCCCTACGCGAAGATCGTCGTCAAAAACGCGGAAGGCGCCGCCATCGCCGTCCTGAACGAAGCGGGCTGCGCCGTCAAACCACGGCTCGACGTCTCCGCCCCCGACGGCTCCTCTCTCGGGACCGTCCGTGGCGACCTGCTCGGCCGCACGTTCAGCTTCGAGGACACCTCGGGCGGCCGTCTCGCCCGGATCGAGCACCTGTGGGGCGGCCTCGCCCGCGAGCTGATGACGACGGCCGACGATTATCGCATCGACATCGCCGGCGACCTCGCGAAAGCCCCGCTCGTCCTCGCCGCCACGATCGCCATCGACCTCATCTGGCACGAAAGCTGAAAAATAGTTTTAAACCAGCATTAACACCGGGACACAGAGAAAGAAATATTCTTCAAAACGTTGTATCTCTGTGCCTCTGTGTCTCTGTGGTGAAACGTTTTTAGTATATTCGTGGAAACCTGGCCTAGAGGTATCTGGCGGGGCGTTCGCGGACGGTTTTCGGCTGGGCGGGAAAGACTTTGCCGAAATCGACGTTCAGGTCAGGGAACAGGCCCGCCTGCACCGTGTCTTCGTCGGAGTAGATCGCCGGCTTGCCAAACAACCTGTCGGCCCCGAGTGAATAGACGGTTGCCACGCGGTTGGCCGGGTCGACCAGCCAGAACTCGCGCACACCGTGTTTTTCGTATAACGCACGCTTTAGAATGCAGTCTTTCGACGCCGTCGCCGGGGAAAGTATTTCGATGACCAGGTCGGGCGCGCCCCGGCATCCCTTGTCGTCGAGCTTTTTTTCGTCGCAGACCACGAGAAGATCCGGCTGAACGACTGTCTCGATCTCGTCATCGGGCTCGTTACCTTCTGGAAGTCGTACGTCGAACGGGGCATGATATACCTTACAGGACTTTTCTTCGAAATACGCAAGCAGTTGCTTCAGGAGGGCCATCGACAGATCGGCGTGAATCCGGGCCGGAGCCGGCGTCATATCGTAGGCCACGCCGTCGATCAGCTCCCACCGGTCCTCTTCGGACCAGGAACGGTAGTCGCCGTAGGTGAACCGCCCGCCGAGCTTGCGCGCCAGATTCGGCATGGTATTCTCCTTGCTTTCGTTCAGATGACGATTCCGATCATATCATAGACAATATTTTATTTTCAACAAATCCGCGTATCCGTAGGGGCGGGTTTGAGACACCGCCCCTACAGGCACGTGTCACGGAGCCGGCGGAGGCGGGTAGATGACGGGGCGGCCGGTGAAAAATTCGGCGGTCGAGCCATCGTTTTCGACTTCCATGGCGCGGTACCGTTCTAGCTTCACCTCGTATGTGAGCGTGGCGATTCTGAGCCGGGCCAGGATCTGGGCCGAGTAGGTCGCCGTGACGGTCGTCCCGTCCTCGATATCCCGATACATGCCCTGGGATTTCACATAATAATATCCGGGATCCATGGTGACGCTGGCAGGATAGGTTGCCGGATAGCTCGTCACCCGGAACGCGACGGAACTCGCCGTCTCGCCGGACATCAGGAGGCCGGTGGTATCGGGATAGATCCACTGGCTCGAGGCGACGTTTTTGAAGTCCGCCGTCGGCGTCAGGCCGGTGAACCGTATGTTTTTCGATGCCGGCGTCGCATCGTAGGCGAAGTAGAGACGGTCTCCCTTGAGGGATACAGGGGTGTTGTCGACGAGAAACGTGCTGCTGGTCGCCATCAGCCGGGCGATCACGTAGCTGACTCCAGAGAAGGCGGCATCCTTCGCCCGCGCGATCTTGTCGACCGACGTCTGGACGCGGGTTTCCGTCTGGACCATCGTGACGTAGCTCGTCGACACGGCCATCATGAAACCGAGCACGATGATCGTCAGGATCAGGGCCGCCGAACCGCTTCGCATCGAGGTCACCTCCCCGACGGAATGGCGAAGGTCATCGTCGAAAGCTTGCTTTCGACGCGACCGTCCTCGCCGCCCATCGAGCTTTCAATACCGATGGCGATATTTGCCGTCCAGGATGACGTCCGTGTGACGGTGAAGGTCGCCACGTCCCGGGCGACGGTGAACTCGAAACCGACCGGTAACGTCTTTGTATCGACAGAGCCACCGGAATCGGTCGATTCCACGCTGGAGCTAGTGATGATCGTGATTTTCGCCAAACTGTTCCAGACACTTGTCACCGCAGGACTTTTGGCGACAATCCTTCGTCGCAGGGATTTCGAGGAAGGAACCCATTCGAGGAGGAATGTGGCTGTGCCCACATAGGCCGAACCGCTGGAGATCGCCAGATCGTATTTCAGGGCGGAGGATGCCGGCCCGTTCACTTTGGGCTCGAACACTCTGTCGGCCTGCTGGAGCTCGCGCTGGATCGTGTCGGTGACGGACCGGTAATAGGAGCCGACATCCAGTTTCTGATGCCCGGTCTTCCACGCCTGGGAACCATACTGGACGTAGGAGAGAAGCGATACCGCCATCAGGGCGAAAACCGTCGAGGCGATCAGCACCTCGACCATCGTCAATCCTGCCGTGTTCCTGCGAAATCGATACGTCGTCATGGATTCACTCCTCGTAGAAGTCTTCCGACGACCGGATCCCGATCGGCGTGATGTTCACCGTCATCACGGAAAGGCCGTAGCTGAAGGTGGCCAGACAGTCTGGCACCAGGGGAGCTTCGAACGCCGGAGCCAGAACGAGCGTCCCGTCCGGACGGAAAAAAATGGGATCCGCGAAGGGCGGGAAGAACCGAACCGCCGGGTCGAACGCCACGACGTCCTCCCCCGTGATATCGGCCCAGAACACACTGTTCGATGCCGTCCAGTCGTGCGCATGCACTTCCGTCGGTGCGTTCCACCATGCCGGTTTCACATACTCGCCGAGCTTGTATCCAGTTCCATCCGGCATAAAATACAATCTGTGATATATCTGCGTCTCCATCGCCCGATACTGCGCCGTTCGAACGTTCTGGATGAACCGGTTCGCCTCGGCCGCCACTCGCTGCGACGCGAAGAAGTTGTCCATCGCCGGCAGAGCCACGCTCGCCATCGCCGCGATGATGGAAAGCGCGGCCAGTATCTCCATCAGCGTGTAGCCAGCCCCGCCGCGCCGCCTCAGCATCATGGCGTATACCTCAGCACCTGTTTGCTGGTGCCGTTCGCCGTGCCGTTGGAGCCGCCGAGCAGATAGATATAGGGCCCCAGGGGAACCGCGTTGATCCCAAGCGGGGTGTAACTCTCGAGGGCCATTTCAGAAAAGCCCCACGTAGTCTGAAGAGGCAGGTCCTTCAGCCTGCGCACCGTTCTGGTGGCCGGGTTCCAGGCCGCGGCGGTCGAAAGCCGCGTACCGACAGGATTTTCACCGCCGAAGATGAAGATCTCGTCGCCAAAGGAACAGGCACCGGCACGTTGGCGTTTGAACAAGACAGCCGGATCGGTAAACTCATCCGTGTCCGCGGCGGCCGACAACTCCGTCCAGACATTGGTGGCCGGGTCGAACCGGTCGACAGTGGTGAGAATATTCGTTCCGTCACTTCCCCCGACGCGATAGAGCTTGTTTTCATGCCAGACAAGGCTATGATTCACCCGATTTCCCGGCATCGGCGCAAGATCACGCGAGATTCCCAACCATCTGCTTGCGATCAACGCCTGAATCTCATCCTGCGACATGGCGGCAGGAAAGATTCGAAAATCATCGATCAGCCCATTCAGCGAGGCTTCGCCAGCCCCCACAGACTTCCCGATCCTGTTTGAGCAATTCCCGAGATGCGTCAGGTTCACCGTCATGGCCGGATTTGTCCCGACAACGACTCCATTCATGTAGAGCTTGCCGTCAGTACCGGATGCCGTTACAGCCAGGTGGGTCCATACTCCGACAGGTATGGGTTCCGAGGAATCAATTGCAGGCCCCCCCGCCGTATTCGTGACACAGAAACCCGGTTTTCCTGTAAAAGACGACTGGGTTGTTAAAAATCCATAGGTGCTGGCATTGGTAGCAAAATCGCAAACCCGCGCCCAGTTGTGGTTTGCATTGAGATAGACCCAGGCGGAAATTGTATAGCTGGTTGCAGTCCCAAACCCGATCGTTGTTCCGGATGGGATGGTTACATACCCTCCATTGATATTCACCGCATTTCCAAATTTTCCCGAAGTCCAGGTCGACGTGGTCAGAGTCCCATTTTTCCCGTTTCCGGAGGAGTCATTCGCCGTCACTCCCGACGTTTCATTGAACTTGAGGTGAATAAGAGGAACCACCGGTGTTTGAGCCTCTCCGGTGAAACTGAATGAGGCAACGGCGTGGGGCCAGTAGACCTGAACCGACCGGGTTGCCGTCGTGGGAGCATACCCTCCGGCAATCACCGGACCATACGGGGTCATGCACCCGGCATGATTACGCCGCGTAATCACCGTCGCGTTGTCGTCTGCCGCTGTCTGCGACATAAAAGATCCGATCGGTTGAATGCTCGTTTGCAGAAATTTACATTCGACGACACACACACCATCACTGCCGTAATTATTCACTACAAAGAACCGGTAGTATTGGAAAGCCGACATATTCGCCCAAGGGCCGAAGCTTTGCCATCCGCTGGTATTCAGAGCAGTGAATGTCCCAATCACGAAATAATCGGTATTCAACGTTGTCCAGGTATTCGTATTGCTTCCGAGGATTTTGCAATCTTTCGCCCCATAATTTCCAAACGCAGTGAAATTGATCACCTTGAATCCGTTCACGATGACAGGGGTGCCAAAATCCATTTGCACCCACTGATTTGCTGATTTTCCGCTTCCCGCCCACCATGCCGTATAGGGGGGGCTCGTATTTCCTTCCTGACCATCGAAGAGACGCCAAGCCGGTTCGTTGGTTGTCGTCGTACTGTCGCTCGATTTTGTGACGGCGTATGGCGCCGGAGTCGTATAACCGGTCATGACAGGATTGAGAATGGGTGTCGGTGGATCGGCAGAGGTTATCAGGGTATTGGTTGTCGGGTTATATTTTTGAACCCATCCCGTTGGGACGGCTTCCATGCCGTTGAAGACCAGCAATTCGTCGTCATAGGAAACGACGGCGGGGGCTCCTGCCTTTTTCTCGAGAGTTTTTGACAGCAGAGCAATCGAATTGTCGGATGGATTGAATCGAAGGATCGTCGTCAGCGGGTCGGTCTGGTTTGCGGCGGTTCCGCCCAGGAGATAGATGCCGTTCGTCGCAACAGCCGCGATGTTCGAACCCGTGGGCGGCTCGACGGTGAATGTCGCCACGACATCATACACATCCTTCCTGCTGGCAATGCGGTTGAACGGCCGCGCAGCAATGCAGACGGGGGTTTGCGGGAGATCGATGCCGTCGATGATGCTCAGATAACTCGCACGGGCGGGAATCGAGATATCGACCAGATGCACCCGGCTCGGATTCTTCGCAGGAATCAGGAGCATCTGGCCATCAGGGGTGATTGCCAGGCCCTGTCCGGTGTTTGCCGCAATACCAGCCACAAGCGGCTTTGGGATAACAGCGCCGCTCATAGGAACCGCATACAAGAGACTGGTCTCGGCGTTGAAAAGATACAGGGTCGACGAGGCGACATCCCGACCGAACGTCAGGAAAAACCTGTTGAAGCCCGCATTCGTTGGTGAGTTTGTCCACTCGAGCACATGGGGCGGCGTGATTCGCAGAGGCACGGTGTATGTCTTGGGAATTCTGGTCCAGTTTGCACCGTTGCTCGAGCCCAAAGCCGTATACCCGTGGCAGGTGATATCGGCCGTGCCACTACCGCTGATATCCGCCCCGGCTTTGAGAGAGAAAAACGGCCCCATGGCAAGATCGTTGTCACCCTGGGTCGATTTGTCGAACTGAACCCGCGGACCGGCCGGGGGATCAAGCCCCGGCACATCGAACGCCGCAGCCCAGACACCGCCTGCCGAATTTTCGAACTGATGGCTGAACCAGGTTCCGCCGTCCAGGCTGAACCGCCCACCGTCACGCAAGGCCAGACCGATGGCCTTCACCGGCTCCGGAATCCGGAGGTAGCCGAAGAAGCGAGTGGTGCGGACACCGCCGTATTTGCTCGTCGTATTCCAATAGAAGTTGGCCGGATAGTCGACCATGTTGGCAACCGGGTCGTTGCAGGTGAAATTTTCCTTGAGCTTGTATGTCGTGCCCGTCATCGCCACATCGGATGGAACCGGGCCGTTGAAATCGATCTTGCTTCCGCTCCGATAATCGCAGATCAAGCCCGTTTGCTGGGTGAGCGTGCCGAAATTCCTGGAACGGAAATCATACACGTGCACGCTCTCCGTCGCGCCGTTATAGTTTGCGCTATAGATTGCGAGCAGGCCCCCGTCGGGGCTTATTGCCATACGGGTGGAGAGGGGGGGCGGGAAGGCATCGAACCTGCTATCCCACTTGGCATACACGGAGGCGTCCGGTCCGATCCAGTCGAGGCGGGTCCAGGTGGCACCGAAATCGGTGACGAGAACAAGCGCCCCACCGTCAGGAAGGGCGATCATGTCGCTCATCGAAGCGGTCGTGGGGAAATCCACATCCGCCTGTTTGGTGCCGCTCGCATTAAACGAGACGTAGCCGTTCGCACTCATCAAAGAAGACTGTTTCTGAATGAGAAAACCACCGTTCTGGAAATAGACGTGATGGGTCGGCTGATCGCTTGTCACTCCCCAGCTTTCGGGGTCGATGACGCCAGGCGCAACATCGCCGTTGAAGACGTCGATGACTTCCGGAAGGGTCGACGAGGCGTTGTAACAGACACTGAGTTGGCTGCCGGCGCCATTGAACGCGAGATGCGTGGGGGTCTTAGAGTATCTCACAAGCTTTCGGGTCAGGTTCTCGTAATGGTGCTTCGACCAGGGGTCGATGAACTCGATTGTTTTCGTCGGGCCGTCGCAGGCAACGGCGACCATCTCGGACATTCTGGCGGCGACGCAGCCGGCGTCGCCGCTCGGCAGGAAGAGGACCGTCCGGTCCGTCGGAATCGCCGTCGTGTAGGAGCCGGCCAGAAGGCCGGGGGTGTCGAGCGCGTAGATTTCGCCGGCCCCCTTCCGGTCGACCCAGACTTCGTTCATCGCGGGGCTGAGGACCGCCTGGTTCGTGATGTCGCCGCTGCCGGGATAGGCGACCCGGTTCGGCGGATCGGTCCAGACGTTGATCGTGCCCGCCTTCAACTCGCTGGGCATCGCGAAAATGCGCGTTTTTCCGCCGCCCTGCTTCGAGGTGGCGATGACGACCCTGTTGTCGCCGGACACCTGCACATCCTGGATATCCTCTTTGGACGGATTCACCGGGTGACTGATCTTGGCGCACCCCCAGTCGGCGGGATTATTCGAGGAGGAGCTGGCGATGTAGGCGTCTTCCCAGACCGAGTAGACCCTGCGGCCGTCGCGCGAGGTGCAGGCGGCCATCGCCTTCTTGTTCGTGCTCGCCAGCCAGCCGGGAAGGCTGTAATCCTCGAGAGCGACGAGATTCTGGGGCGCGAACATGTTCAGACGTTTGAAGCACTTGGATGCATTATCATAGTCACCCAAATATATATACCCGTCCTCGCCGACCTGCAGATCGACGAATTTGGCCGTCGATATCGGCAGAAACTTCACGAGAGAAAACGACGCCACGACGGTATCAGGAACCGAATAAATCGACAGGCCGGCAGGGGAGTGCGACGTCACGTAGCAGTAGCGCCCATCCGGCCGGAACACGACTCCGCGGTCCTTGCGGATGGCTTCATTGTCGTTCGGCTTTTCGAGATAGCTTGTGGATGTGGCATACACAACCACGCTCGTGCGCCTCGTGGCTGAAAACAGTCCCACGTTCGTCAGCAACAGGCTTTTCTCCCGCTGCGTCAGCACCCAATCGGAACTGGGATGGACGGCTATGTTGCCGGGACGGTCCGGATTGTTTTCCGTCTTGGTTTTAGGAGTTTTGCTGAACGGGAGGTCGAACGTCTCGACGACGTTTTTGGTCAGCGGGTCGATGGCATATATGCAGATGTTGTCTTTGTCCGCGATGTAGATGCGGTTCGGGTTGAAGGACTTCGGCGTGGCGACCATCGAGAAGAGGCGCACCTGCGCCGGCTCGACGCCGACGTCATCGGGGTCGGGAACGCGAGTGACGGTGACCACGACCGTCTTGAGGTTGGCCGGCTGAGAGCCGATCATCGCCTCGTTCCCGGCAAAATCGCCCTTCACATCGGAGGTGAGGGTGGCAAGCGTGATACCCTCGAGCGTCTCCACCTGCATGACGTACGTCGCGACCACCTCAGGATCGTTGATCGGCCATGTCACCGTGGCCGTGAAATCGACGACGGGCGTTCTCGCATAGGCGCTGCCGGCGAGAATCTCGGTCATCGAGGCCTGGGCGATCGTCCGCATGCGGTCCTGGTGGACGTAGGCGTTCGTCCGGTCGATGCCGGTCTGAAGGGTGCCGACGACAGGAATCAGGAGGGAGCCGGCCACGACGATCATGATCAGCGCCTCGGCGAACGTCATGCCCCATCGAATCCGGGGTTCGGCACCGACGAACCGGCGGAAACGCCGCGCCATCCTGAACACTCGCTTTGCAACCGTCGTCACGTTTCCCCTCCGAAAAGGTTCTCTCCTTTTCATTGTACCCTGAAAAGGCGCATCTTGTCACATGATACGAGGAGGCGCGCACGGACGTGCGCGCCGCCGGGAGGTTACGGGGTTACGAGGTCAGCGGGCTTCGGCGGCACGTTCCTCGATCTGCGGGAGGTTCGTGACGGCAATCGTTTTGCTGAATGCGTCGATGTCTTCCTGGAGAATGGTGAAGTCCATTGAGACCGTTTCTTTGCCCTTGGGTGAGAAGATACGGAGATTCAGACGGTCGGAGACGTGGACGACGTCCTTGCCGTCTGCCGAGGTGAGCGTGAAGGTGGCGGACTCGTTCTGGTCGGGGTTCGGATACCCGACAGCCTTGGCGCCGGTGGCCGGGTTCGTCAGCTCGGCGCGCCACTGCGGAGGCGTCATGCGCAGGCCGCGGGCAAGACCGGCGGACTGGACGTTCACGCAGAAGTATCGGACCGGGAGAGCCATGTCTTTCGCCATGCCGGCGCCGGGATAATGCCAGAGCCGGGCCTGCTCGCCGGTGAGGTCCATGACCATGCGGCCCGCCCACAGGTCGTTGGCGGTGACGAGCGCGGGCATGCTCGCGACGACGGCGTTGGTCTTCGATTCGACCATCTGCAGGACCAGCAGGTCGTCGGGCATCACGCGGCCGAGGCCGGTGCAGTGGATGACGATCTTCCCCTCGTTGAGGTGCTCCTTCGAAAGCGGCGCCATGACCTCGCGACCGCCGCGCTGGTTGCGGAGGCGGACGGCGAATCCGTCGATCCGCCCCTTGCCGGTGGCCGACTCGAGGCCGGACAGCTTTTCAAAACGCAGTTCGACGTCGAACGGCGGCTGGGTGCCTTCCTGGACTTCGGCGACATGCTGCTCGAGCTCGGTTGTGAGGACAGAAAGATAGGAGGGCATATTGCTCATCGCCTCGAGCTTCTGCTTGGCCGCCGTGTAGCCCGGGTTCACGCGCAGGGCTTCCTTGAAACTGTTCTCCGCCTCTTTGTACCGGCCGACCATCAGCAGGAGGTTGCCCAGCTTCAGGTGCAGGTCGGGATAGTTGGGATGCGCGTCGAGGAGTTCCTGGTGCATGTTCAGCAGGCTGTGGAGCTTGTCGAAGTATTCGCGCAGCGACGCGAGCCGCTCGGCCACGTCGAAGTAGTTGGACTGGAGGTTCTCGACGACCGAGAGGGCCTGCATCGACTCGTAGAACTGGCCGGCATTGTTGAAGTAGATGCCGAGCATATAATAGACACGGATATTTTTCGGCTTGATGTTCATCAGTTCGCGGATCGCCGCCTCCAGCGAGCCGCTCTCACCCATGCACATCGCCATGTACAGCCTGGCCTCGGAATACTGCGGGTTCAGTTCGAGGGCCTTGCGGAACTGCTGGATGGCCTCGTCATACATGTGGAACTGGAACATGAGCTTGCCGGCGTCGT
This sequence comes from Candidatus Ozemobacteraceae bacterium, assembly GCA_035373905.1. Taxonomy (NCBI): domain Bacteria; phylum Candidatus Rifleibacteriota; class Candidatus Ozemibacteria; family Candidatus Ozemibacteraceae; species Candidatus Ozemibacteraceae bacterium. Next base: position 13,237 of record DAOSOK010000037.1, read on the forward strand.
TGTGCAGGTCGGGGAAGTCGGGATTCGACGAGATCTTCTGCTTGACCGTCGCGAGCGCCTTGTCGCGCATTTCTTCGTCCGACATGATCTGGGCGAGGTATCCGAGAGCCATGTGGTTGGTGGGTTCGAGCTCGATGGCTTTCTTCAGGGCATCGACGGCCATCGAGATGTTCTTCTGCAACGTGAAGATCTCGCCGAGAATCTGGTAGATCGCGCTCGAGCGCGGGCAGAGCGAGATCAGCCGCATGGCGTCGGCCTGGGCTTTGTCCAGGTTTCCGTGGGTCAGGTTCGCCCGGGCGTATTTCAGCAACGGAGCGCACGACTCTTCGGTGATGCCCGCGAACATATCGACGGAGGCCGGCAGTTCGGGAACGGAGGGAGTGAGCGCCTTGCGCTCGCCCCTCTCGGGAGCGAACAGGAACCGGTAGATGAAGCCGCCCTGCGCCTGGGTCTGGAGGGCCGTCTCCTGCAGGACGGTGCGGACCAGCAGCCGAACGACGTTGCTGTAGGGGCTGGTCGGACCGCGCTGATACACACTCTGGCCGTGCTCCAGGGGGGCCGACTTGAACTGCGGCAGGCCGCCGAGAACGCGGTATTTGAACAGTTTCTTCACCTTCTCGGGGTCGAACGACTCTTCCGTTTTGGTCACGAGCAGGTTCACGCGGTTTTCCGAGATGTTCAGATGCGCCATTCCCTGGAGGAAGCGGGCGTTGTTCTTGATCGCGAGGGCGTCGGCGATGTCGACCAGGAAGAACAGGTGGTCGGACAGATCGATCACGTTCAGCAGCAGTTCGGTCATACTGCTGTCGGTGTCGATGACGATGTAATCGAAATACTGCCGGCAGATCTTCAGGGCCGACACCAGGTCGGGAGCGTCGATCTTCTCGCCTTCGAGGAAGTCGCTCGGAGCGGGCAGACTGTACAGGTTGTCGGTGTGCCTGACGAGGTGGCGGACCATGACGTCCCAGCCGGAGATGCCGGTTTTGACGGCTTCGAAGAAGCTCATCATCGACTTGGGAGAGAAGACGCCCATGACGTAGGTGCCGTCGCCAAAATACACGTCGAGGTCGACGTAGAGGATCTTGCGGGGGAGTTCGGCGCCCAGCATATGGGCGAGCGTGGTCGCAAACGTCGTCTTGCCGTAGCCGTTGCGGGCCGAGGCGACTGTGACGATCTTGGCCTCGCGCTTTTTCTCGGCGATCGGCTGGGTCGAGACGTTGGCGCTTTTCAGCCGGCGGCTGAGAGCGCCGAGCAGCTTGAAGCTAATGGAGGGCTTTTCCCGAAGCAGGCGTTCGAAATCCTGGCCGGGGATCTTGAGCAGGATCGTCTGCTGAAGTGCGGTCGTCGTCGCCGACCGGGCGGAATCCTTGTCGAAGAGAGCCATTTCACCGAAGAAATCGCCGTTCTTCAGGATCGCGACGACCTTGTGCTCCTGGAAGATGTCGCGAACCGACACTTCGATCTGGCCGGTCTTGACGATGTAGAAATCACGGGAGAAGTCTCCCTGCTGGAAGATGATTTCGCCCCGGTTGTACGTCACGGCGACGGTGATCGTCGCAATCTGCTCCAACTCCTGGCGCGTGAGACCATTGAACAGTTCGATCGTATCGAGCATGGATACTCTCCTCTCTCTTTGTGACGTCGATTATGAACCGGAACTCTCTCTGCGTGATATGGACAAACGTCACTACAGTCGCAATCTTACCAGAGGTGAAAACATCCGGTCAACAAGGTTTTGCGGGTTTTTCCGAATGTACGCCGCCGGTTTCATTTCGGAAAACCGAAAGACCTCTTCAGAACCCAGAATGCGGACAGGAGGGAGAGCACTTCCGCGATGAGGCGGGGCGCGACGACGTCGATCATCTCGGGGTTGGAGGCGACGTGCATCACCAGGGTGCCGAGTTCGGGCACCCCCGACCAGCCGTATGCCAGACCAAGCAGCAGCGCGACGAATCGAAGCAGGCCGCCCTTCGCGCCCGTGACGAACGCCGTTCCTGCGAATCCATAGCCCAGGAGGATCTTTTTGAGCATCCGTTCCTCGAGGAGGATTTCCGGGGAGAGGGAGAAAGCGAGCGTCGCAAGCCGGGCCGTGAAGAAGACGCCGAACAGAAAACCGGGGAAGCTCAGCGACGGGGCCTGACGATGAGGGGTTTCTTCCGGGAGCGGAGCCGGCGCATCGGCGCCGGAAACGGCGAGAGGCGTTTCGGAAGCGGCAAGAGGGGCTCCGCAGGCCCGACAGAAGGTCGATTCGGGCGGGCAGCGATGTCCGCAGGCCGGACACGGAATTTTCTGTTTCGCGGCTTGCGGCGCGGGGGGTTCGGGAGTTGCCTGCGGAGGCGGGGCCGTCGCAGGTGCCCGAGGCGGCGCGGGCGGCGTTGCCGCTGCGCGCGGGGGCGGAGGAGCGGCCGGACGCGGAGGCGCTGGCGATTTCTGCGGCGGGAGCGGATGAAGTTCTTCGGGGACACGGAACGCGACCGTCGCCATGGCGGCGGCCGGAGATGCGCCTCCGCTGATATCGACGCGGAGGACGATATCGGCGAACCGCAGCCGGTCGCCGTTCTCGAGGCGCGTGCGGGAGTCGAGCCGGACGTCGTTCCGGAACGAGCCGTTCGCGCTGCCGAGGTCCGTCAGCCAGAAGCCGTCGGCATCCGACTCGATCTGCGCGTGCCGGCGACTGACCCGGTTGCTGTCGAGGCGGATCTCGGTCTCGTCGGAGCGGCCGATGACGGCGGGAAAGGACGGGATCTCGACCGGCCGTCCGTCTTCGAGACGAAGCGTCAGAACCGGGCCGCGACCCGGTGCGGAAGGCGCGGAAGGTGCGGCCGGCGTGGCCGGCGGTTTGGCCTGGACCGGGGATGGCGCGGGTTTCGGCGCGGGCGGGGGCGGCGCGGGCGGCCCGCCCGTTTTTCCGGGTTCGACGGCCGAAGCGGCGGCCCGGGCGACGGATCCGGCGGCCGCGGCGAGAACGGCGCCAGCCGCCGCCGCCGCGGCCCCTTTCGCGGCCTGGCCGAGCATGCCCCCGAGATCGGGAACGGAGGATCCCGCGGCCGGGCCGGCTCCGCCGCCCGGCGTTCCGTTCGGAAGCGACTCGATCGGCCGGCGGGCGATCTCGTCGAACTCCTCTTTTGCGCGGCGGAGCTTGCCGGTCGTGTCGCGTTCGTCACGGACGTCCCCGGCAAGGCCGATCAGCAGGTCGTGAAGGGTGCCGCCCGTCGGGGATTTCACGGTGACGTGGAGCCCTTTCCCGCTTCGTAATATCATCCATGTTATACATGCCGGCCCGTTCATCACGGCCGTCTGGAGCAGGCCGACGCCGAGCGTCGCCGAGAACTGGTATCCGGGCCGGAGCAGGCTGAGCCTTCCGTCCTCGAAAACGCCGTCCCAGCGGCCTGCCGCCTGTTCGCCCGGGGTCCCGGGAACGCCGCCGGGGAGCATCGCCGTGGCGGCGATTCCCTGGAACAGCGCAAGCGCGGCGTTGACAGTGCCGGCGGGGTCGGCCCCCGCATCGACGCGCCGCGCGAGTTCTTCGAGCGCCGGCTCGAAAGCGGTCAGGACGAGTTCGGTCGCGCCGCTCATGCCGTCGCCCCCCCGCCCGCCGGCGGACCGATGACGAGCTGGGTCACAAGGCAGTCATACCGCACGACGAGCATGACCATCAGCACGACGGCCACGCAGACCTGCGGCAGATCGCTCATCGCCGCCTTGATGATCGTGAAGGCGTTCTCGATGTTGCCGGTCAGCTTGGCCAGGAAGGCGGCCGCGGCACTCGCCGCGCCGCCCGAAACGACGATGCCGACCAGGATGATCGCGAGGCCACCGACCGTCACGAGCGTGTTCACGATATCCATCACCTCGTCGATCGTGGCCGTCGCCTTCTCGTAGTCCCCGTAATCCGCGGACAGGTCACCGACCTCCATCGCGAACCGGTGGCGCCGCGCCTCCCAGTCCTTCGGGGCATCGAGATGTTTCGCCATCACGTGGACGAAGCCGACGACCTTCGTCGGCTCCCGCCCGAACAGGTTCAGCCGCATCCGGGCATCGTCCATCATCACTTCCTTGTTATCCTTCGCCTGGTCGGAGCCGATCACGGCATCGATGATCGAGCCGATCACCGTATCGATGATCTTGCCGATGCCCGAGCCGGTGAAACTACCACTCCAGTCCTCGACTTCACTCGCGACCCGCTTCAGGTCAGCCTCGAGGAATTTCGCCACCTTCGCGAGCACCTCATCGCCGTATTCGGCGAGCTTTTCCATGAGCGGCGCGAGGAGCGTGCGACCGGTTCTGCAGAGCCACGCGAACGCCGATGTCAGGGCGGTCCGGCACAGGTTTCCCAGTGACGAAAGCAGGTGTCCGACGATCTCCAGGACCGTCGAGAACACACTTCTGAGGGATTCCCAAAACGCGGAAATCCAGTCTGGAATCTTCTCGGCGGCTTCCTTCGCGGCTTTGGCGGCCCATTCCTTCAGCTCGTCCCAGCGGGAAGCGGCTTCCGAGAGTTTCGACTGGAAGCCCGAGATGCGCTCCTGGAGTTCACCGGCAAGTTTCGAGACCGTTTCCATGAGACTGTCGATGATGCCACCGACGGTGGTGCGGATCCGGCGGCCGAGATTTCCCAGCCGTTCGAGGAGGGCGTAGAATTTGTCCTGCAGACTTTTCAGATACGGCATGAGCTGGTTTCTCACCGGGCCGATGAACTGGCTCGCCAGGTCGCCGAACCACGAGGCGCCGCGCACCAGCCATTTGCCGAACCGCGTGTTCGCGAGCCACTGGACGATCCGCTGCCCCTTCTCGAGCAGCCAGCCGCCGAGTTTCTTGAGATTGTCGCTCGCGCTCGCGACGCTCAGGCCGATGTTGATGAGGCTCTTGAGAAAGTTCTCGAACCGGTCGCGGGTGAGGTCTTCATGGCACTTGAAGCGCCGGAAGTAGATCGAGGAGCCTTCGAGGGCCGCCGCGACGAGGCCGACTCCGGCGAGCGCCGATTCGTACTTGTCTTCGGTCATCTTCGCGATCTGCTCGCAGAAGGTTTTGCGGTATCTGCGCACCTCCGTGAAAAAGCCGTCGGAAAACAGGCTCGCGTTGATGCGGGTGCCGTCGAACCGGGCTTCGAAATCGGCGATGGCCGCCGCCGCCTCGGCGTGGAGTGTCGTCATCGGGACATCCCCGGCCTCCGGATCCGCCGGAAGCTTCACGGGCCGGGCCTCGAGCTTCGCCCGCCGGAACGCGTCCTCGAGTTCGGGAAGGACGAGCTTGAAGGCGCCCTGGGAACCGCTTCGGACCGTCGGGCCGGGGCCGCCGGCCTGCCCGAACGCGAAGGAGAGAGACGCGTTGGCCACGGGGAAATACACGGTTTTTTCTTCCGGCATCTCGCAGGGCAGGAACACGGAGCCTTCCACCGCCGGGCCCTTGAGCAGGTCCGGGGCGATCTCGAACGGCACGGCGTCCTTGTCGTCGCAGATCCCTTTCTTTCTGATGGTGATGAAGCCGGCGAGTCTGGGGGCGAGGGGCACGACGACGGGGGTGTCGAGTGCGCGCCGGGCCTCGCCGTCGCCGATCACGATCTGCATTTCGTCGAACAGGCGCATGCCCGGCTTGTAGACGAGCTCGTCGGGCGGCGTGTAGGTGAACTCGACGATGCCCTTCGCGTCGGTGCGCCCCGTGTCGCGGGTCAGCGCGCCGACGGGCTTTCCCTTCGAGGCGCCGCTCCAGGCGAGCGCCACGGCCGTGTCGGCGACCGGCTCGCCGCGGGACTCCTCGACGAGCTCGAGGGCGATCGTCACGGGAACGCCGGCCAGGGCCGGCAGCTCGGGGGAAAACGTCACGACGGGCTTGACGGCCGGGGAATAGATACTTACAGGTATTTTCAGCTCGCCGTCGGGCCGCTTTTTCTGCCCGGCCGTGCTCCAGGCGAACACGCGAAGGGTCCCCGCCACGGGCTCCTTCAGGTCGCCGCGCGGTTTCGGGGTCTGCCAGTGGCTGTCGGCCGGCAGGACGTCCTTCTGGGCGTCGGTGCAGACGAGCAGCCCTTTGTCGAGATCGCACTGCCAGGTGAACTGGTAGGCATCGTCCGGCGCGCGGTAGACCTGGCCCGACTCGGGATCGGGCTGTTCGACCCAGACGGAAAGAGTCGCGACGGTCTTCGCATCGGCCGGGAGCCAGATCTGGCCGTCTTTCCAGCACTCCTCGGGCCGGACGGTCCAGCCCATCGCGATGCCGGGGGCCTGGACCTGCACGGCGCACGTCGCCTCGAGTTTCTGCTGTTTCCCTTCCGCGTCCTTCGGCGTCCAGGCCTGGACGGTGACGGGAATCGGCTTGTCGAACTTGGCTTCGCCCGGGGCGCGGGCGAACTCGTCAGTCACCGAGACGTCGGCGACGACGACCTTGTCCTGCTGGGACATCGAGAAGGAAAGCCAGTTTTCGGGGGTTCCGGCGACGCCGAGGTTCGCGATCTCGCACGGTTCGTAGGTTTTCGTCGTCGGGTCGAGGGCTTTCAGGCAGATATGGATGCGCGCGGGCGTCCAGCGCTTCGATGATGTATCATACGCTATATCGAACGTCTTTCCCGCATCGGGTGCCATCGCGTCGCGCTCCTGTTCAGTAGATTTCGAGGACGTAGGCCGCCGCGCCGCCCGGGGTGACCCGGACGGACGCCGTGCACGTCTGGCCGCCGCCGCTGCCGACGACGGTGACCGTGGCCGGTGCGAGCGCCTGTCCCGCGGGAAGGGGCGCCGCGGCGTTCTGGCCGACCATGCAAGTCGCCCGGCAGCCCCCGCCGGCGCTCGACAGCGTCAGCCACTGAGAGCCGTCGGACGAGATCGAGATGGCCGCGTCGGAGGCGGGCACGGTCGGCCCGCCGTTTTCGCTCTTCCAGACCGCGGCGAGAAGCTCACCCGGCTGTTCCGGCGTGACCGCCATGTCGTAGGTGTTGACCTGGAGACAGTAGACGGTCGTCTTCGTGCCGCTGTCCACGACGGCGGCGCCGGCGCCGGCGCCGATCGCCGGGGGAATGCCGCGTTTCATCGCCTCCGTGGCCCCCTGGCTGTTGATCCAGGAAACGAGCTGCTTGTCGATCGAATCGTTCCGGTTCACCCCTTCGGACCAGCCGCCGTCGTGCGCCCAGACGGCCTGATCGTGGCCGAGATACCAGGCGAGCGCCGTCAGGCCCGCCCCGAGGAGGAGCGAGACGCGGGGCGACACGGGGACGGCTTTCCCGCCCTGGGTGACGATGGCGAACACCGAGCCGATGATGATCGCCCAGGCGAGCGTCGTTCCCCACTCCCAGGCCGCCTGCGAAAACAGGCCGGCGGCGAGGCCGAGGCAGCCGACCTGGATGACCGCGGGCCAGGCGATCCCGGCGAATCCTCCGGCGGGGGCGGCGTTCGGCGGCAGGAACCGCGCGGCCCCGGAGACGAGCCCCGCGACGGGCGAGGCCAGCAGGAGCGGAAAGGCCGTCCCGAGCGTCGTCAGACTCCAGAAGCTGACGGCGAGTTGCGTTTGCATTGATATATACGAACTAGCATAGTACCCGGCGAAAATGCCGCAGCCGAGGGCGGCGAAGTTCGGTTTCTGGGCGTGCCTGAAATGCGGAAGCAGGGAGCCCGGGACCGCGAGAACCCGCCGCAGGCCAGCCGCGAAACCGGAGGCGCGCAGTCTCGACCAGACGAACCACAGGAACCCGCCGCCGATCGTCCAGGCGTAGACCGCCTGGTCCTTGTATCCGTCGCAGGCGATGAACTTGCCGGCCCAGGAGCTGTCCTGGAACCCCTCGTTCGTGACGGCCATCAGGTAGGTGTGGACGAACCAGGCGACGAGCGCGGCCTTGACCGCCGTGAACAGCCGCATCGGAAGCCCCGCAAGGGTCTGTTTCGCGACGGCGGTCCAGGAGATGGTCAGATACCCCGGCAGGGCGGCGAGCGACACGGCCCCGGCCTGCCCGGCGGCGGTTCCGCCAGCATCTCTCGCGGTGACCGGCGCGCCGGCATCCGGTCGCCGGCCGGCTGCCGCGGGACCGGCCCGACGCTCCCCGGGCGGAGTCCCCCGCTGCCAGGCATGGCCGTCCCAGCAGAGCCACTGCCCCGTTCCCGCCTCGATCTGCCACCAGCGGCCCTCTCTGTCGGTCGTGCGAAGGGCGTTCACGGCCTCGACGAAGGCGGCGTCATCGATTTCCCGCCGTTCGTGCTGGCCGGCGAGCTGGTGGTACTGTTTTTCGATATCCGAAAATGTGGACATCGGTCCCGGTTTTCTCTCGCTTCCCTCTGGAATGAGTCCGGATCAAGCCTAAATCTTCCCGCGGATAAAATCAATGAGTGGATATGACGCAAACGTCGGTGGTTGATTTTTCCCGGAGTCTCGGGTAGTATCACCCGCGGGTTTTTGCAACGCAATATCGCAATTCTGAAATCAGCTATGAATAAAGAGTTTACACATTTTGCAGCGCCACTCCCGTCATTTCATTCATCCAGGAGGATCGTCCAGGTGAGCCGTCACGCCGTCATCAGGGGAAGCGGGATGCATATCCCGTCCGAAGAGCATCCCAACGCCGAGTTTTACACCCGTTTCGACCCGGAGACCATCAAGAAGTCCGAGGAAGCCACCGGCATCAAGACCCGTTTTTACGCACCGCAGGAGTGGGCCGCGTCGGATCTCGCGGTCCAGGCCTGCCGCGCCGCGCTCGAGCACGCGAAGGTGACTCCCGACGAGATCGACCTTCTGATCCTGGGCACCGACACGCCCGACTATCTGACCCCGGCCACCTCGGTCGTTGTGCAGAACAAAATGGGCCTGAAGAACGCCGGCACGTTCGACGTCGGCTGCGCCTGCGCCAGTTTTCCGACCGGCCTCACGATCGCGTCCGGGATCATCGCGACGCAACCGCAGATCCGCAACATTCTCGTCGTGGGCGTCTACATGATGCACAAACTCGCCGATCTGGCCAACGATCCCGTCAGCTTCTATTACGGCGACGGGGCGGGCGCGGTGGTGGTCAGCGCGGCCGACAAGCCCGGCTTCATTTCGTCGGCCTATCGGGCGGACGGCTCGTATTCCCGGTGCTGGGGCATCTTCTCCGGCGGCACGGCGGAGCCGGCGACGGCCGAGTCCGTCGAGGCGGGCCGGACGCAGGTGCGATTCGTCGAGAAGTTCCCTTCGTCGGTCAACCGCGAAGGCTGGCCGTATCTCGTCCGCGAGGCGGCGAAGAACGGCGGATTCGGGCTCGGAGAGATCGATCACCTGATCTTCACGCAGGTCCGCAGCAAAACGATCGACGAGGTCATGGGCGACCTCGGCCTGCCGCTCGAAAAGGCGCACAAGATCATGGACAAGTGGGGGTATATGGGCTCGGCCTGCCTGCCCGTCGCCTTCCACGATGCGGTCACGCAGAAAAAGATCAAGGGGGGCGATCTCGTCGTCTTCATCGGCTCCGGCGTCGGCTATAACCAGTGCGCCGCCGCCGTGCGCCTTCCCGACGACTACCCCGCGGCCTGATTTCCCCACCTCCGGCCGGGGGCGGAATTCGAACCCGCACCCGGCCAGATGGGCCGTATCACCGTAACAGGGGGCTGACCGAGGCGAGGCGGGTAAGGCCGGCGCTGGTGGCGAACCAGAGATTGCCGTCGGGGTCCTGGAGCATGCTCATGACCTCGTTTCCGCCGAGGCCGTCGCGGGCCGTCAGGACGGTGAACGTCGCGCCGTCGTAGCGCGCGAGGCCGTCCATTTCCGAGCCGAACCAGAGGATGCCGCGCCGGTCCTCGAAGATCGAGCGGCATTTCTGGCCGGCGAGGCCGTCGGCCTTTCCAAACGTTCTGCAGCGAGGCGTTTCAGAAGCCCAGTCCTCGATGCAGGTGAGGCCGCCCCGGTCGAAAAAACCCGTGCCGACCCAGATCCGACGGCGCCGGTCCTCGGCGATCGCGACCACGTTCGCGTGCGGAAGTCGGTCGGGCGGCAGATACGCCGTTGCGCCGCCGCCCGCGAGCCGCACGAGACCGCCGGCGGGCGCCGCGTAGGAGCCGTACCAGAGTCCGCCGTCTGAATCCTCGAACAGGGCCTTGATCCGGTCATGCGGGAGTCCGTCCCGCGCCGTCATCGTTCGCCAGCCGTCGCCGTCGAGCCAGGCGGCGCCGTTCCAGGTGCCCGCGCAGAGCCTGCCGCTTCTCGTGATCATCAGGGCCATCACCTTGACGGGAGACAGTCCGCAGGGATTCGCGAGCCATCTTCCGCCGATGCGGGCCGTCAGGCCCAGCTCGTGGCCCACCCACAGCGTGCCGGACGCATCGATGGCGAGCGCCTCGATCCCGCTCAACGAGGGTGTTTCCGGGGGCAGGGGCAGTTCGACGCCCCGCCGCCAGTCCACGAGGAGAAGGCCGTCCCGGCCGCCGGCCCAGAGCCGCTCCCCTTCGAGCTGCAACGCCCGGAACTGGCCGGCGCGGGCCAGCGTGAGCCATCCCGGCGGCGACGAAGCCGTCGATGTCCGGTCGCTCCATGGCCGGAGGAGCACGATCGCCAGCAGGAGAACGGCCGCGCCCCACCAGGCCGATCCATGCCGGGCCATCCCCTCTCCGGTCCTTCGCGCCGTCACGGGTGAGCCATCGCTGAGGCGGCATCGAGAGCCCGCCTGCCGCGCATGTCGGCCAGCCGCAGCAGCAGGGAAATGGCCGGTTTCATCCAGGGCGAAAGGTAGGCGATGTCGGTCAGCCGCTGAAAGACGCACAGACGGTTCGGCGCCGTAAAGGAAACCGTGCTTCCCGAACATTCCAGTCCCCACCGGGCCGCCACGGCCGACGCGGCGCTGGCGCCGTCGCGCATCTCGACTTCGATCCGGAAGGGGCCATTTCCGCCCGGCGGCTCCGCGCCGGGAGCGGCGAGCGATTCGCGCGCCGCCGCGGCAAGAGCCGCCCGCCATTCGGCGAGCCTCTCCCTCCCGTGGGGATCCGACGGATCGAGCTTTATACTCTGGATGATAGAAATTCCCGGCATCACACCCGATGCCTCCCGGCACGCCACGGGACAGCCGGAAAACAGTCTCGCCCGGACGGCCGGCCCGCCAGATGTCTGCGCGGCCGCGATGGCGCCGGCGAACAACTCCGCCTCGCAGAGCGGCCTTCCGTCGATCGTCACGCGGGCGAACCGCGACGTCAGGGTGTGCGGAAGGAACCCCGGGCTGCCGGAGGATGCGTGGAACCCGATCATCGCCAGCGTATCCGCCGGCGGCAGACGGCCGATTCCCGGCACCGGCCCGGCCTTGTATCCCTGCCGGAGCACGGCCCGTCGGTCTATATTATATCTAAATATATTGAATCCGGTCCGATGGTAATCCTGAATCCGGACGTCGGTTGCGCCCGCGTCGAAAAAGGCTTTCGCGACGACGTCGACATCGCGGGTCAGCTCGCGACATGCGACGGCCCATTCCGGCGTGCCGAGCTGCGACGCGGCCCCGTTCCGGCAGGCCGGGCTGCCCTCGATATCGACCAGCAGCAGCACCCGCCGCCCCGGCGCAACGGCTTTCACGACACGATTCATGACGCCCCAAGTGTAACACGATTCAGGAACGCATTCGCAGATCGACGACTGATGAGACGCGGATGAAGAACAGATGTTGCGTCGTGGAGGCGGGCGGGGGCATACTGGAAAGGGAACACGACCGGGGAGGGGGAGCCATGTTCGAGAACGGCAATGTGCGGGTCACGCGCAGGGACGGGTTTCGCTGGGCGCTGGCGGTCATCTTCGTTTTGCAGATCATCATCGCGTATCTCCTCGTCGACGTCATCCAGGACCAGTTGAAGGCCTCGAAGGCTTTCAAGGCGGCCAGTGAGACCGATCAGCCGCGCGAGGGCGAGTATGTGTGCCTCACCGGCAAGGTGATCCCACATGATCTGAAGTCCGACGATCCGGCCTTCGAGCAAGCCTTTCGCAAGGTGCTGCGGCTTGGAGAGACGCTCATGTTCGAAGCGACCTTCACGCACTCCGAGAAGCGCGGAAAGAACACCCACACCATCACCGACCGGATCATCAGGGGCTCGAGAAGATACACCGTGGATACGCCGGCCGGCGTCGTCCGTCTCGCGGGCTCCCCGGACCGCCTCTACTCGCATCATTCCGCGCGGTTCGACGTCTTTCCCGCCTTCGAATCGTTCAGCCCGAGGTCGCGAACGCTGCGGACGACGTATTTCGCGCCGACCCGCCTGCACCTGATCGGCGTGGCCTCGCACGAATCGAACGGCGAAGTCCTTCTCTCGGGCAAGCCCGGAAAGCCGCTGATCGTCTCGGAAGTGCCGCGCGACCAGCTTCTCAGCAATACCCGGCTGGCGGCGATGCTGGCGGGGGCGGCGATCGTGTATTTTCTCACGACGCTGTTCATTCCCTGGAAGCGCTCGCTCCGGGAACAGATCGAGCGGATGCCGTCGGTCTGCTACATTTTCGACATGACCGGGGGCCCCGAGGGAATCGCGCTGCTCCTGTTCGTGCTGTATGCCGTGGGCGCCATCGTCGTTCTCAACGTGTTCGGCGGCGACCACCAGTTCCGGGTGGACCAGCTGAAGGCGGTCCTCTTCCTCGGCTTCTGCATGCTCGTCCACGTGGGGCGCAGCGTCGAGTATTTCTACGTGGCCGACAAGCGCGACGGTTTCCTGTACGAGTATTCGCGCGGGCTGTTCTCGCTTTCCCGCACCCGGCTGGCGCCCTTCGCCGATCTGCGGCTCTGGATCGATATCCAGCGGGGCAGCAAGGGGTCGAAGAGTTACTACCTGAAAGCGAGTCCTCCGAAGGGGAAGGGATTCGACCTCGGTGGTACCGGCTCGTCGGAAGCGACGCTCCTCGAGATCAAACGGGAGTTCGAAGCGTTCCGGAAAAACCGGCCGGAGCCTCAGCGCTCCGGGCTTCTCACCAGGGACGTCTGAGGGCGGTCACTTCGCTCCCTGCATCGCCTCGAGGGCGCGGCGGGCCTGGTCGATCTCGCGGAGTTCCCGCAGGGCCGCGGTCACTTCCGGGTCGTCCGTCGCACGGGACAGGGTCAGCGCCGTGTATGTCTTGTAGGCGGCCTCGCGGAGGCGGCGAAGCTCCAGGTCGGTGCGTCCGGCGTATTTTTCCGGCATCGTGACCGAGGGCGTCACGCTCACGGAGAGGGCGACCGAAGAGACGGCCGCCGTGTCGGAGGCGGTGTCGGAGGCCGGCGCGGAGCCTGTTTTACGGAGCATCTCGAGGGCGGCCACGTATTCGTCGGCGGCCCGTGCGTCGTTTTCGAGATTCCTGATCTCGTCTTTCACTTTTTCGCGGTCGGCGAGGCGGGTGATCGGGAGTTTCGCGAGGGCGGCGCGGGCGTTCGCGAGGCAGGTCGCGATCTCGCGGCGCCGTATGTCGGCCTGGTTCCAGAGTTTTTCGAGCTTCGCCGCACGGTCCGCTCCCGTGCCGATCTCCTGCTGCACCGCGATCAACTGGGCGAAGAACAGCTCCTGCGGGGCCAGGGCGGCCTCGGCTTTCTCGAACTCCTGCCGGGCATTCCACTTTTTGACCGGGTTGAACCAGCTCGTCGAGCGGGAGTTCCACATCGCCGCGCGAAGCGCGCGGTCAGCCTTCAGGAGCGCCTCTGCCCGGCTTTTCAGGACCGGCGCGGCGGCGACATCGTCGAGGATCATGCAGGCCATCAATCGCGAGGCTCTGGAGCGGGCTTCGGCGAGCTTTTCGAGGGACGGCCGGAACGGCCAGAACCACGGCCATTCGCGCCGCACATCCTCGATGCGCTTCACCTCGGCGATCGCGGCCGAGACGTCGGCGGCGCCGTATCTCCGGCGGCCGTCGGCCGCGAGGCCGAGCGCCGCGAACTGTTTCTGTCGCTTCGCGACGAACGCCGGATCGGTCTCGATGCCCTCGATGGCATACGCGATGATTTCGGGGAAGGTGAGGTCGTGACGGGCGAGAAGCCCGCTGACGAACCGGATGACGATCTGCTGGTGCCGTTTGTCGCCGGCGATGCTGCCGCCGACGGCCTTGCCCGCGACCTCCGTCAGTTTGTCCTTGAGGCCGTTCGAGACGATGCCGTCGATCGCGTGACACGCCACGAACGTGAAGATATCGTTCGCCGCGCCGGTGCGCAGAGATTTATACAGAGCGTTATATACGAATGTTTTTGTTTTATCCTTCAGCGTCCCTTCGAGGGGGACCCGCACGCGATACGTGCGGTCGGCGCTCTCGGACGAGGCCTTGGCCGTCTTCAGCAGCCCGTGCTCGCGCAGCATGGCCGCGACGTCGCTCACGCTCCGGTCGAAATGTTCCCGCCGTTCGCCGTAGAAGGCGTCCATCTCGTCGAGCAGCTCGGGCCGTTCCTCGAGGAGGTAGTCGGCGATGGTCCGGACCCCGACGGCGGTGGGCAGGAAGGCGTTTCCGGCCGTCTTGAGACGTTCGGCGGACATGGTGGCGATCTTCGAATCGCGCTCGTGTTCCGCCTTCATCGAAGCTTCGAGGAGGCGGACCGGAAAGCTCACCGACGCCTTGCGCAACGCTTCCCTCATGTCGCGGTAGACGAGAATGTCGGTGCAGAGCTCACACAGCTGATGGTTGATATACCCCGCATTCGAAAGCGGCACCGTGAGCTTGGTGGAAGGGTAGCCTTCGCTCGTGTGCGCCGACGGGACCTCGGCGAACAGGTGACCGGCCCAGCCCAGAGCCATCGCGACGTCGGCGAGGCCGTAGCGGGGATCGTTCTTCGCCAGATCGACCATTCGCAGGATGGTTTCCGGATCGAAGTGGAACTCTCGCGGAAACCCGTCGCCGGCGTTGAACTTGATGTCGGGGGCCGGACCGCCGCCGATGAACAGGTCTTTCATGCTTTCGGGAACGGCCCGCAGCAGTCGCGCATCGAGCGCGGCCTGCGACCAGGCGCACGTATTCACGGCCAGGTGCGTCATCGGCCCCCACGCCGACAACGGGGCGGCGAGGAGGGCCAGCGCAAGCACGGCACCGGCAATTCCGATTCGCAGACGTCGCATACTCACCCTCCGGATACGCTCAATTTCTTTTCATTATACCCGCAGAGGGCGGATCCCGGAGTACCCCGGCCTGCGGGGTCAGATGTCAGTTCTCCCGGGTATGGAGGGCCGGGAAATACCGGACGGCGTCGGTCTGGCGGGCGCGCTTTTCCGAATTTTTCATGATCCGGTCCACGAGGCGCTGGCGTTCGTTCGGGTCGGGATACCGGGATGGATTCTCGACCATCTGGAGCAGGCTTTCGTAATCAGGCTCGTAGACGACGCGCATGCGGATCCAGGACTCGTTCTCGACGCCTTTCGGCGGCGTTCCCGTCTTCGTGATCGTCACCCTGGTCTTCAGCGGTTCCGTCGCGAGGGCGGAAAGGCTCATTTTTTCGGGATACACCTTCAGATCGGGGGTCGACTCGAAAAAGACGTCGATATTTTTCGGCGTGCCGACCTTCGCCCGGACCGTTGCGGTCAGGGGCAGCGACTCGAGCCCGATCGCATCGGGACTCGGCTCGAGGGTCATGACGATGTTTCCGGGCACGAGATACCGGAACTCGGACGCCGGCAACAGCTTGGCTGCTCCCAGCGCACCGATCGCGACGAGAGAACATGCGACAAATTTGTACAACGGCTTCATAATCTGGTCTCCACGTATTTGTTGTGGTAGTGCATCTACGGTTCGATCGTTCCGCCCAGGAACGGGCTTCGCTGATTCTTCGAGCCGACGCTGACATCCTCGCCGGTCGCTCCGTCATCAGGTTGGGCGGTTTCCGCCGGAGGCACGGCGGTCGCGGACGACCCGGCGGCACGAGCTTCGGCGGCGGCCTGTCGGGCCTGCAGGAAGGCTTTCACGGCATCGCCGCTTCCAAGGAACCGCTTCATCTCGTCGTCGGAAAGTTTTCCGCGTGTGCAGTCATCGAAGATTCGCACGACATCCGGGGCCTGGTCGGGGTTCCTGGCGACATAGTCTTTCAGGAAATCCCCGAGCGTGCGATCGGTTTTGTTGGTCGCGCGGAACGAGAGCAAGAGCTTGTCCATGCCGCCCGGAAGTTTCGATATATTCAACAACGCGAGCCCGATGATCCCCTCGACCCGGGTCAGCGTCATTCCGTCGAGAGCGGTCGCCGAAGCGGTTTCGTAGACCCCTTTCGAGCGCTCGATCTTCACGTCTTCACAGACGACGGGCCACCACGAGGCGCGTTCGGGCGAGTCGTGCATCTGCAGGAACACGGCCCAGCCTTCCATGAACGCCGCCCGGGGCTTGATCGCCTCGTTGATGTAATGAGTGCCGTCCGGGCCGTAGGGCGCATCGCGCTCAGCCTGCGCGCGGTCCATCGAGTGGGCGCACTCATGCACGAACGTCGAGCGGGCCTCGTCTTCGCCGTCGGGGGCGTTGAATTTCAGAGAGCTGAGCTGGAGCAGGTCGCCGTTGCTGTACGGCCAGAAATCGCGGAGCACATGGCTGTCATTGTGGCCGTTGACGTCCGTCAGCACCACCTCGACCCTGCTCCGGGCCCCCTGCTTCATCCGCTCGATCAGCGCCTGTTCCTTCGCATGGCGATAGGCCGCCAGAAGGGCGCGCTGGCCGTCCGACAGAACCGAGGGATCGGGGTCCGCGCCCATCAACTGCAGCAGATGCGCCTCGTCGCGCACCTTCGTGACGAACACCCTGTACCGGAAACGCTCGTCGTTTGACGTGACGTCCTGCCGGCCTTCACGGGTCAGATCGGCCTTCAGCAGGCGTTTTCGCCAATCGGCAGCCGGAACGCGCCTGACGTTCGACGCGTGCTCGCGGACGGCTGCGACAGCCGCGCCGGGCGTTCCCTGCTGAACGGGAATGACCTCGTCGATCCGCTGATAGTAAAAAACGAACTCGAACGACTCCCGGGATGACTCGACGCGGGAAAGGGATTCGGAGCGAGACTGCGCGGCGGCCGGCGTGCGGCTCGTCCCGGCGGTCTGGCCACAGGCCAGGGTTGCCGAAAGAACTGCCGCCAGAAGCAGCGAACCGATGCGTATCGAATGTTTCATGCGTTCCTCTCCGGAAAAGGCCGAGCTCCCCGTACGGGGTTCCATGATCATACTGATCGAACGGGGGGGTCGGGGAATTATTTCGGGATCATTCCCGAGAGCACATTGTAAAAGCCGTGCATGAACGTGATCAGGGTGTCGGCGCCGGGTTCGGGAATTCGTCCGGGCGGGAACAGGCCGGCCACGTCGGGATGCTGCGCGGCGGCACCGAGCGCAAGGGGATCGACGCGCACGCGGACCGGCGGGGCGCCGTCCTGCGGAAACACCAGTTCGAACGCGGTGATGAGCCCGTCGCGCCGGCTGATGATCACGGTCGGCGTAGCCGCCTGCTCTTTCGAGAACCGAAGTTCGGAAGGGGTTTCGAGACACCAGGGGTGGGTCTCGCGCAGTTTTTTCGCGATATGCGCCGGGGTCTGGGGATGCACGCCGATATCGATGGGCCGCGTCGCGAGGAGCGCGGTAAGGTTCATCACGAGGTTCATCGCGAACTCCCCTTCCGCCGACCGGTCGATCCTGACCGTGGGGATCGGAATCTGACGCCCGGGGCCCGAGACGAACAGGGTCTGCGTGCCGCCGAGATCGAGAAGGCAGGTCGCCGTCGCCCCGACGGCCAGATACCGGAACAAAGCGTTCGGAGCGGAAAGTTCCAGGAACGCATGGTCGTTTTTCTTCATGCTGATCGTGCCGCTTCCGACGATCTGCTCCCCCTGGCCGACCGCGAGGCCGAGTCTGAACGCATCGACGTCGGGGGCGATCGGAAGCAGCGTCGCGGCGACGTCCTTCTCGAGCGCCGTCCAGAATTCCGTCTCGGATGCGACGTTTCGCGCCGCCTCTTCGCCCGAAGCCGGAAACGCCGTCATCACGACGGCAAGAGCCAGCAGAGCCGCGCACCGCACGAAAAGGCTCTTCATGTTCGAAGCTTTATTATATTTTATCATATACACAAGTTCTCCCGCCGTCGCACCGGATGTATCGAGACCCGCATGATGCCCCGATCGTACGCTTCCGGCGCCTATTGTGGCGGAACGCAGGCGGAAAGTCAAAAGGAAATCCGGGGCGCGGCGCGAAAAAGAAAGGGCCCCGGCGCACTCGGGCGGGAGTGCGGGGGACCCTTTCGGCGGGGAAAGCGGATATCAGTGGGTGAACACGTGGTTGTTGAGGGTGAAGATGTTGCTCAACTGCGTGCCGGTGCCGGTGGACACCTGGCCCCAGTTCCAGCCGCGGAACAGGCCCAGGAGCAGGGCGCCCAGGCCCGCGGCGACGGGAGCGGCGACCAGCGCGCCGGCGGCCGATCGGGTGTCCCGGGCATGGGCCGCGGGGTTGGCCTGGGCCCGTTCGACGGTCCTGAGCAGCCGGACGACGATCTCGAGCGCGTCGCCCCGGTCGTTCCAGAGGATCTGGACCTTGGCCTTGTCGATGCCGCGGCGCAGATCGGACGCGAGGTGGCGGTAGCACCCGGCAAACGCGTAGGTCCCGACGATGTTTCTCGCCTGATCGAGGTATCTCGTCGCCACCTGCAGCGACGCATACCCGGTGCTGCACGCGATCGCGCAGCGGGCCTCCTCGAGCGCGGCATGGGCGCCGTTCAGGACGGCATGGACGTCGCACGTCTGGGCCAGCACCTGCGGCGCGGCCTGGAACAGCAACGAAACGATCAGAGCGAAACAGCAGACGGTCCGAAACAACGACTTCACGAAAGAACCTCCATATCGATTCAAAACTCTGTTGAGGAAGCGGTGATAAAGCATTTTCCATGCCACCTCGAAATAGCCGGTTGCAAAGCGAAAAACCGGGAATGCATCGCCGGAGATTGTCCAAATTCCGGCAGGGCGGGCGCATGAGTTTCCACACTTCCCCGGCACGAGCGAATCGTGAATCACTCACAGGATTTCATCTGCGACATCTTCTTCATCGATGTGTCGAAGGCCTCTGCGTTTTGTTACACTTGGGGAAATTCACAATGCGGAGAGGGAGGATTGGATGGCTACCTTCCGGAATATCCTGACGGCCTTCGCGGTGACGGCCCTCGTCGGCATCGCCGCCGGCTGGCTCCGGTACTGGATGGGATTTCTGGTCATCTTTCACGGGGCGGCCTGCGCCGGCATCATCGGCTGGCTGTTTCATCGCGTGAGGCCCGACCCGGCCGGCTCTGCGGAGTCGAACGCCTCGGTCTGGCGCTGGACCCTGCCGCTGCTGGCCGCGTTCTGGGCCGGTCAGATCGCTGGAATCGGTCTCGCGCAGCCGTGGTTCGAGCCCCTGGCCTACCTGGGCGGCATCGCGTCGGGAAAGGGCGTGGAAACGTTCGCCGCAATGGGAAGCGTTCGCTCCTACGCGGGCGGCATGTCCGGCTTCCTGTGGCTGTTCAGCGTCGTTCTCGACGCGCTGGTCATGTGGATTCTCCTCGCCGTCGCCCTCCGAGACGACGGGAACGCGCCGCATGAAGCCGAACCGGAAGGAGAAGCATCATGACATCCCCGTCCGGAAGCATCTCTCGCGTTCTTCTCCTCGTCATGGCGTTCATTCCGCTCATCTTCGCGGCCGGCTGCGTGTTCGACGGCGAGGCCGACGTCGATACGGCCTGGGGCGCCCTGAAAAAGGGCGATCCGAACCAGGCGATCAGGTTCGCGAGCCGCGCAATCAACTTCGGAGGCCTTTCCGGCGAGAAGCTCGGCTCCGCGTACGAGTGCCGTGCCGCGGCGAACCGCGACAGGAACGAGTTCGACCGCGCCCTGGCCGACCTGGACAAACTCGTGGCGCTTCGGCCCGAGTATGCCGGAGGCTATCTGGCCCGCGGGGAAGCGTTGTTCCGCGCGAAGGCGCATGATCGGGCCCTGGCCGACATGGATCGGGGGCTCGAGCTCGCCGATCCCTCGGGAACCGGGAAAGGCGCCTCCCTTGCCCGGCGGTATTTCATTCGCGGCAATATCCGCCTCGTGAAAAAAGACGCCGACGGAGCGATGGCCGATTACGAGCACGCCCTGGCGATCGACCCGTCGTCGCTCGACGCGCGCATGGGGCGCAGTTACGTTCTCGAGGCGCGCGGGCAGAAGCGCGAGGCGCTGGCCGAGATGGAACTCGTCTGCCAGGCCGCGTCGAAGAACTTCTCGCTTCCCCTTTCCCGGCAAAGCGTCTACCTGCGCCGCGTCATCACGCTCCGGATGGCGAACGGCTTCGACCCGTCGAAACCGGCGCCCGTGATCCCGGCCGAGGCTCCGCCGGTTCCCGACGCCCCGAAGACTGAACCCGCGGAATCTCCCGAAGCACCGGCAACGCCCGATACCGATATAGAGCCGGACGCCGTTTCCGAACGGAATCTCGACAAGCCCCTCCTCGGCAACTGAAACGAATCTCGCACGCACAGAAAGGAAGTTCACGTGGCGAAACAACGCTCGACTGGAACCGTCAACTCCGCCTCCGGCGTCTGCTGGAACCTGAAAGACCTGTACGCATCGCCGAAAGACCCGGCCCTGGAAGCCGACCTGGTCAAAGCAGAAAAGCGCGCGATCGCATTCGAGAAGAAGTACAAGGGCGCGCTGAAGCGCGGCATGACCGGGCCGGGCCTGGCCGCCGCCGTCAAGGAATACGAGGAGATTCTCGTCCTGCGCGACCGGCCGGCCATCTACTCGAACCTGCTGTTCTCGGCCGACACGCAGAACCCGGAATATGGCCGTCTCATGCAGAGCGTCCAGGAGCGCACGACGGGCGTTCATACCCACCTGCTGTTCTTCATGCTCGAGTGGTGCGCCCTCGACGAGAAAGCCGCGAAGGCGCTGATCGGGCACAAGGCCGTCGCCCCGTGGCGGCACTTCCTCGAGGCGTCGCGCCGGTACCGGCCGCACGTGCTGTCGGAGCCGGAGGAGCGGATCATCGAGGAGCTCGAGAACACCGGCTCGCGGGCGTTCGTGCGCCTGTTCGACGAGACGCTGGGCGCGATGCGGTTCCCGGTGAAGGTCAAGGGAAAAGCCCGCGACCTGAGCGAGCAGGAAGCGCTCGCGATGCTGTACGACCCCGACCGCGAGACCCGGCGCGCCGCGGCCGAGGGCCTGACGGAGGGCTTCGAGACGAACCTGCGGCCCCTGACGTTCATGTTCAACACGCTCGTGCAGGACCACGCGACGATCGACCGACTGAGGAGCTACCCGACCCCGATGGCCAGCCGCAACCTGTCGAACGAGATCGACCAGAAGACCGTCGACACGCTGCTGCGCATCTGCGACGAGAGCACCGGCATGGTGGGGCGATACTACCGGCTGAAAGCCCGTCTGCTGGGCCTGAAGAAACTGTACGACTACGACCGCTACGCGCCGATCTCGCGCGATCTCCCCTCCTGCTCCTGGGAAGAATGCCGCGAGCTCGTGACCTCAACCTACGAAGCGTTCTCACCGCAGGCCGGCGAGATCGCCGGGATGTTCTTCTCGAAACGCTGGATCGACGCCGAACTGCGGCCCGGAAAGCGCGGCGGGGCGTTCAGCGCGCCCGGAACGCCGGACGCCCACCCTTACATTCTCGTGAATTACAGCGAGCGGCTGCGCGACGTGAGCACCGTCGCCCACGAACTCGGCCACGGCATCCACCAGTTTCTCTCGCAGGAGCGGGGCTACATCCAGTCGGACACCCCGCTGACGCTGGCCGAGACAGCGAGCGTGTTCGGCGAGATGCTGACGTTCCACGCCCTGCTCGAGCGGCAGAAGAAGCCCGAAGTCAAGCTCGCGCTGCTGTGCGGCAAGATCGAGGACGCCTTCGCCACGGTGTTCCGGCAGGTCTGCATGACCCGCTTCGAGCAGAAGCTGCACGAGGCGCGGCGCAAGCAGGGCGAGCTGAACGCCGACCAGCTGAGCGACCTGTGGATCGAGACCAACCGCACGATGTTCGGCGACTCGGTCGAGCTGACGCCAGGCTACCGCCGGTGGTGGTGCTATATAACGCACTTCATACATTCACCGTTCTACTGCTACGCCTACGCGTTCGGCGAACTGCTGGTGCTCTCGTTGTATGCGCTGTATCGGAAGAACGGCAAGACGTTCGTCCCGAAATACATGGAACTTCTCGCCGCCGGCGGCTCGGAGAGCCCGGAGACGCTGACGAAGCGCATGGGCCTCGACATCACGAAACCGGCCTTCTGGAAAGCCGGCATCACGCTGCTGTCCGACATGGTCGACGAAGCCGAACGCCTCACCGCCTCTCTGCGGCCTGTCAGGGGTAAATGACGGAAACCGCCAGAACGATCCCCTCCTACTACTCGTCTCATATATTCTTGATTTCTGCAGAATGAAAAGCCACCCGTTCGCCTTGAGCTTGTCGAAGGGCGAGTGCATTCGTGCTTCGACAAGCTCGGCACGAACGGTATCGAGCACGCGGGCGATTGCCGTGGTATTTGCGAGACGAGTCGGAATGACGCGGATGAACGCAGATAGAATATAAATCTATATTATATCTGCGTCATCTGCGAAATCTGCGGATCGTTTTCGGCTTACGTGGCGGATTCGCGGCGGACCTGTTCGCCGAGGTCGATGAAGCCTTTTCCGAGAATCTGGCGGGTTTCGCCGACGATCACGAAGGCGTTCGGGTCGAACTCGTGGATGAGAGAACGCAGCATCGGCATTTCCTGACGGCGAACCGCCACGAGCAGGATATGGGTGGGCCGGCTCGTATACATGCCCATGCCGTCTAGGCGGGTGACGCCGCGGTGCAGTTCCTCGATGATCCCCCAGGCGATCTCGTCGGCCTGTTTCGAGATGATCAGCACGGAGCGATAAACCGACATGCCCTCGAGCACGGTGTCGATGACCCTGCCGCTGAAGAACACCGTGATCAGGCCGTACAGCGCCAGATTCGGCCCGAACACGTATCCCGCGATCATGGTGATGAGGAAGTTCATGCCGAGAATGGTGTCGCCGATCGGGATGTGCCACCGGTGATGCAGGATCAGCGCCACGATGTCGATGCCGCCCGTGGTGCCGCCCGCCCGGAACGTCAGTCCGACCCCGATGCCAGACAGGATGCCGCCATACAGACAGGCCAGCAGGGCATCCTTCGCGAGCGGCTGTATCTGGAGCGGCCCCATCATGAGGTCCGTCAGGGTCGAGGTGACGATGACCGACATCACCGTCTTCCAGACCGAACCGGTGCCGACCAGCTTCGCCTGGATTCCGAGGAGAATCAGGTTTCCGATCAGTACGACCGCGCCGATCGGCGTTCCGATCGCGAAATACATGATCGTCGCAAGGCCGGTCAGGCCGCCCGATGCGATCCTGTTCGGCGCCGTGAAACAGACGATGCCGACCGACATCAGAACCGAACTGAACAAAATGAGCAGAACGTCCGTCGCCCGGACGTTTGTCTGACGTGCCATGAAGATCCTCCTCGACGCTGGTGCGGCCGGGGCGGAACCGCCCTCCCCGGCGCCGCGGCAGTGTATCACGCTCATCCCCGGAAGGCAACGGAACGCGCGACGCGAACAACCGCTCGTCCCGGCGCGGGAGAACGTGGTTGCAATCGGAGGGGGGGTTGGGGTACGCTACTAGCTCATGGGAGAGAACGCATGAGCCGTCTTCAGATAACGGCCGAAAAAATATCGGGCGTCGTCGTCATCAACGTCGAGGGCGAGATGGACGTTTACACCATCGGAAAGCTGAAAGAAGCGATTTCGATGGTGACCCAGTCAGGCGCGGTCAGCCTCGCCGTCAATCTAGGCCTCGTCACCTACATGGACTCGTCGGGCCTCGGCCTGTTGCTCGGACTGCACAAACAGCTGGCGAAGAGTCACGGCACCCTGGTCGTGGCCGGGCCGAGCGGTGCGGTGCGGGAGGTGCTTCGGGCGACGAACGCCGACCGGCTGCTGAAGATCGTGAACACGAAAGAAGAGGCGGCACAGTTCATTGTCGACAACCCCTTCGGGGACAAACCTGGCGCCAGGCAACCTTAGAGACGGAACCCAACCGTGAAAATGTATCGTTCAGATCCGTTTTTCGGGCGTGCGGGCCGGAAGAGCGCCTTCACTCGTCCTGCAGAATGCGGCCGCGATAGAAGATGACGAACTTGCAATGCGTGCAGTTGAGCGTGAAATACGGAGACTGGCGTCCTGCATGGGTTTTCTGGACCATCGGAGCGCTGCATTGTGGGCACAGCATAAACATACCTCCTGTCGAAAACGTTCTTTTATCCCTTACTCGATATATCGGCATTTTTCGACGAAGAGTTGAGAGGAATTTTCATGTTTTCCTCTGAAGCCACGAAAACGCGATCCGTGCTTGTTTTTCAAGGCATCGTCGCCGTCGTCGCCCTGCTGATCGTCTGGCTCGCCTGGGATTTCATCCGCCAAGACGGCGTCAAGCGCGACGAGGCGGCCAGGCGCCAGGTCGCTCTGACAGCCGATCTCGCCGCACGGGACATCCGGACAGCCCTCTCGGGGGCGGCCGATTCGCTCCAGCTGCTCTCCCGACTTCCCGAGCTTCGGAACACGCGTCGCCACGGCCCGGCGGCCGAGCTCGCAGGAAACGCGAACTCCGCCCTGCTGACCCTCGTCTCCGACCTGGCGGCCGCCCAGACGTCGACTTCCGATGATCTTCCCCTCTCCTCCACGATCATTTCGTTCTGGAATTTCATGGCCCCGATGGTGGAATATCGCCTGGCCGCCGTGCGCCGCCGGGCATACGACGTCGGCCTGCTCCCCCTCCTCGAAATCCTTCCGATTCCCGAAAACCTGGAACTTCCGCCCATGCGCCCGTTACCGGCCGTGTCGCGAAGACCCGGTTGGGCCGATCTGGCGGCGGTCTACGCGGAATGGCTCGAACGGCCGCTGATCGCGACGGGCCTCTTCCTCGATTCGGCGTTCGGCTGGGGCGGCATGGTTCCGGCCGATCCGCAGGAAAGCGGGCGCCTGCTCGCGGCGACCCTCAGCGATCGAGATCTGATCCGCTCCGTCGCCCTTCGCAGCCTCGACGGGAAGGAAGTGGCGGAAGTCTCCGAGATCGGCGGTCCGACGATGCCGTTCGGAGGCTGGTGGCGTCGCGGCCTGCGCCAGAATCGCCCGTTTTTCCCCGGGCCCGCCGTCTTCGACGAAGGCATGGGCAGGCCTCTCTGGCAGGCGGGCGTTCCCGTCCGCGGCGCCGCCCGCGAACCGGAAGCCCTGCTGACGGCACAGATCGATCTGGGCTTTCTCGGCGACCTGGCGTCCCGGACCAGGCTCACCCCCGGCTCGATGTTGATCGTCACGGACGAAGACGGCGTCGTCATCGGCCACCCCCGGCCCTCTCTCGTCGTCAATCAGGTCAGCCTCAGGCATACTCATCAGGCGGTCTCCGCCGCCCTCGACGGCGAGGAAGGAGAATCTGAGCTGCGCATCGCCGGCGTTTCCTACGTGGCGGCCTGGCGATCGATCCGCCAGGACGGCGGGAACCGGATGCCCGGATGGGCGCTGGTTTTTCTGATCCCCGCTTCCGAGATGACGTCGGACTGGTTCCGGACGGCGCTGCTTTCGGTTCTTCTTGCCTCGGCGGCACTCGGTGCATTATTTTATACATCCGGCTTGATTGAATCCGCATTTGAAGAGGATATCGAAGCATGAGTCGTAGAACAGTCGCCTCCGCGGCAGGATGGAAACGTCTGCTGCTGCCGGCCGCCATGGCCGCGTTGTTCGGCATTGCCGCTCCCGCCGTATCGGCGGCAGTCAAAGGCGCGACGGCCGTCATGGAGCAGGCCATCAAACAACGGTCGGCCGGAGATCTCAACGGCGCCATCCGGAACCTCCGGAAGGCCGTCGATACGGCCGAGAACCCATTCCAGCGCAGCCTGGCCCGCTTCATGTTGGGCGACTGCCTGATGGAGGCGAAGAAGCCGGACGAGGCATCCGAGATCTACACGTCGATTCTCGGCGCCGATCCGACCGAAGAGGAGCGGGCGGAAGCCCTGTTCCGGCTCGCCCAGTGCAGCAAGTCATCGGGAGATCTCGCCGGAATGAAAAAGTATTGCAGGCAGATCACCACGGATCACTCCGACAGCCCGTTCGCCGAACTCGCCGGCCTCCTGTCGAAATCCGCCGCCGCCGAGCAGGCCGCGTCGGAAGCGCTCACGGCCGCAGGTTCCGACCCCGGGACTCCGGCCGAAACGAGGTCGCCCGCCGTCGCCGATACCGCTCCGGCGCGGCCTGACCGGGCCCAGACCGCCTCATCCGCCCCGGCGCCGTCGACCAGGCCCGTTCCCGTCTACGAGGGCGTCGATCAGGAAACGCTCGCGGCCCTGCAATCGCGACCTCAGACGAAGCCTGCACCGGAACCGCCGGCGAAACCGGCCATTCAGCCCGATCGCCCCTCCGACTCGCCCGCCCCCGCCGAACCCGCGGCGAAAACCGCCGCAGCGCCCGGGCCCCAGCCTTCCGTGGCTCCGGCGCCCGCGCCGGAAGCGGCGAAACAGGCCGTTGAAGCGCAACCCCGCGCTTCCGCGGCGCAGGAACCCGCCCGGGAAGCCGTGGCTCCGCAGGCACGGGAGCCCCGCCGGCCGGAACGCCGCGGTTCATCCGCGGAAACGGTCGATATCGCCGATCTCGTCACGCTCGCTCCGCTTTCCGGCGAAGAGCGCGAAGCCCTCGCCACCCAGATCCTCCAGGACCAGGAGATCGTCAAAGCCAACCCGACGGCTCCCGGTGCGGACGAGGTTCTCGCCCGCATCGCCGAGGCCACGGCCCGGTTCGGCGAACCCGTCGAGGCCTGCAAGGTCTACGACCGCATCCTGACCGAGTTTCCCCGGTCGAAGCTGCTCGAACGGGCATATTTCGAAGGCATCCGCCTCCGCGCCGCGCTCGGGCTCAAGCCGATGGTTTCCCAATGGGGAAAGGCCTTTCTCGACACGTTCCCGAAGTCGCGGCGCGCCGACGACGTCCGCCGCCTTGTCGCCTGGGCCGATCGATCGGCGGCTGGCGACGTTCCCGCCCGCCCGGCCGATCGGGAGAAACAGCCGACCGCCGCATCGGAAGCCGTGAAACGGCAGGAAGCGGCGGGCGCGTCTTCCCGGGAATACGCTCCGGAAAAAGATCCGCGGTACCGGCAGGCCAAACGGCGGGTCGCCGACAACCGGTTTTCCCTCGCCCTGAACGATTTTCTGGGGCTGACCGACGCCCATCCCGGCGTTCCGACGCTGTGGTGGGAACTCGCGCTTGTCCAGATTCAGCTGCAGCGGTATGATGAGGCCGAGGAAAGTCTCACCCGCCTGCTCGCCCTGCAGCCGGACAACCAGGATGCCCGCTCGCTGCTCGGATACGTGCATTATCACCAGAAGGATTACCACCAGGCGGCCGACGATTACCGGCAGGCCGGGGCGTCGGAAAGCGACGGGCTGAAGTTTTTCGACTCGCAGACCGCCGCCCGCCGCATGGAACGATCTTCGAAAACCGCGAAACCCTCATCGACCCGCGAAGGAGAGAACGAATGAATATCGAGAGCCGTCAGTTGATCGAAGCGTTGAAGGAAGACGGGGACAACAGGCGCGAAGCCGAAGACTGGGGTGCCGCCAAGGGCTTCTACGGCAAGGCGTTGGAGGAGTTCGACCGCATCGCCGAGGACGACACCGAGATGCCGTTGACCTCTGACGACCTGGCGCTGAAGAACGAGATCCAGTCGCGCATGGTCGGCGTCAACGCCAAGCTGGCCCGGGCGCACTTCGAATGGGGCAAGATCGCCTCCGAGAACCGCGAATGGCAGCGCGCCCTCGACGAGCTCGAGACCGCGACCGACCTGGCCGGCGACGAGGACGTCGCGTTCCTCGAGCAGATCAAGCCGCTTCTCGACAAGGCCCGCGTGAAGGTCCGCGACCGCCAGATTTACAGCGAGATCACGCCGATGGTCGAGCGGGGCGACAGCTTCAGGCGCGCCGAGAACTTCGGCGAAGCGATCCTGGAATACCAGGAAGCCCTCAAGGCGCTTGCCGGCCTGCCCGCCGGGCATCGCTACGTCCAATACGTGCGCGACGCCCTGCGCGAGTGCCGCCGTCACCTGGTCAAGCCGTATCTCGCCCGTATCCATCGAGCAACCCTGGCCGGCCGCGTCCGGCAGGCGCTCTCCCTGCTGAAACGCGCGCAACTGCTGATCGACGACAACGACGTGATCTACCGCGCTTTCATCGACCAGATCGGCGAAGACATCGCGGCGAAGCTCTCGAAGAAAGAATTGAAGGAGATCGAGGAAGGCGACGAGGGTGAGTCGGCCGACGCCTGGACGAACGCCGTCGCCGAATACGAGGAAGCGCTCGACCTGTATTCCTCGTTCACTCAAACCGACCCGCTGTCACCGGCGTACAACAGCCCGAACGCGTATGAAGACAAGTTTCTCCAGTCGCGCCGCAAGCTCGCGACCCTGTATCGCCAGCGTGGCGACCGGTTCCGCGACAAGGCCCTGTTCGACAAGGCCATTCGTCAGTATCGGGAAGCCCTGAAGCTGTTTCCCCGCTCGGACAAGGCCTTTCACGACACCTTCCGCGACATGAAGAAGCTCCGGGCCCAGCTCGCCCCGACCACGGCCTGATCGGCACGGCGTCGCATTGTTCCTGTAGGGGCGGGTTTCAAACCCGCCCCTCCGCATACCGGTGTGAATCCGACCACACCGTTCGCCCTGAGCTTGTCGAAGGGCGAAAGCCGTTCGTGCTTCGACAGGCTCAACACGAACGTGGATACAATAGTATATAATATTACATATAGTGATATATAGACATGACTGATGTGAATGCGTCGTTCCGGGGACGGGGGCGGTTCGTCCTGAGCGGCGAAGCCCTGGCCGGTCTCGCGTTCGGCCTGATCGCCGTTCTGCTGTTTTCCAACGGCTGGTTCGTCGACCTCGAAAACGGCAGCATCGACCTGCGGTTCCGGTCGCGGGGCGAACTGCCGCCGAGCCGCGACGTCGTGCTCGTCTCGATCACCGACGAGTGCATTGCAAAACTCGGCCCGTGGCCGTGGCCCCGGGCGATCCACGCGCGGCTGCTCGACGTGCTCGCCTCGGCAGGCGCCCGGGTGGCGGCGTTCGACATCATGTTCAGCGAGCCGTCGCTCGCGGGCCCCGAAGACGACGCGATCTTCGCGAAGGCGGTCGCTTCGTTCGGCCGGGTCGTCCTGCCCCTCGTGATGGTGAAAAAGACCGTGCTCGACAACGACACGTGCGAAATGGTCGAGCGTCTCGTTGCCGACCGGCCGATTCCCGGGCTGAGGGCCCCCGTCGCGTCGGAGGGCTTCATCGACATGGAGCACCAGCTCACGAACGCCGACGGCGTGATGCGCCACCTGTTCCTGGAAAAGAGGCTGGGGGAAGAAACGTATCGCTGCTTCGGCCTCGTGATCGCGGCCAGCCTGCTCGACGCCGGCATCAACACAATACCAGGCGGTATATCCGTCGGCGGGAAACCGCTGGAATTCTACACCCGCCGGGAACGCACCCATCCCGGCTCCCCGATCAGCTCCCTGATGCTGAATTACGGGGGAAAAACCGGGTATTTCGACGACGTCGCCTATCACGAGGTGCTCGAAGGCCGTTTCCAGACCGGGCTGATGCGTGGCAAGGCCGTCATCATCGGCACGCGGGCCAAGGGAACCTCCGAGGACGTGAAATTCTCCCCGTTCGGGGCGATTTCCGGCATGGAGATCCACGCGAACCTCGTCCACAACATCGCGAGCGGCCGCATCCTGCGCCGTCTCGCCCCTTCCCGCACGTGCGTGCTTCTGCTGGCCGTCGCTCTTTTCGCCGCGTGGATCATCTGGCGGACGGGAAGCGTCGCCGGCAACCTCGCGATCGCCGCGCTCTGGCTCGGCTGGCCCCTTCTCTCCGCGTTCGCCTTCAAACGTGACCTGGTGCTCGAGACCGTACCCTTCCTGCTTCTCCTGCCGGTCCAGTGGGCGCTGATGCGCCTCGGGCAGCAGCTCGGCGACCTCCGGCAGCGCAACCGGGAGCTGGCCCGCAAGGTGCGCGAACTCTCGATGGTGAACGAGGTCAGCCAGGCCGTGAACTTCATGGGTGACCTCAAGCGGACCCTCGACACGATTCTCTCCCGCTGCGTACAGGCCCTCGGCGCCGAGCGTGGCTCGCTGTTCATGCTGGACGAGCGATACGAGAGTCTCGTCGAGGCGGCCGTCGTCTTCGGTGTGGAGGGCGAGGCGGCCGTCGATCCCGAACTGCTGGCGAAGTTCCGCGAAGGCGCCGGCATCGCGGGCGAGGTGTTCTCGAGCGGCCAGCCGAAGCTGATCCAGGACACGGCCCGGGAAAAGGGATTCGAGCGGTTCGCGGGCGGTCGCGGCGCCGTGCGGTCGATCCTGTGCGTTCCGCTCCAGGTGCGGGACACGCCGATCGGCGTCATGAACGTCGTGAACAAGACCGCCGAAGGGTTCGACCACGAGGACCTCCAGATGGCCCTGACGATGGCGAACCAGGCCGCCGTGGTCGTCGAAAAGGCTCGCCTGTTCAACCTCGCCACGATCGACGGGCTGACGGGCCTGATCGTGCGCCGCCACTTCCAGTCGCGCATGGAGGAGGAGTTCCGGCGGGCGAAGCGATACGAGAAGCCGCTCTCATTTATCATGACCGATATAGATCATTTCAAGAAGTTCAACGACACCTGGGGGCACCAGACCGGCGACATGGTCCTGCGCGAGGTCGCGAAGATCGTGCGCTGCACCATCCGCGACACCGACGTGGCGGCGCGCTACGGCGGCGAGGAGTTCTGCGTGATCCTGCCGGAAACCGACCTCGATGGCGGTCGGCTGTTCGCCGAGCGCCTGCGCCAGAAGGTCGAGTCGTCGGTGTTCCAGGGCCCGAAGGGCGACCTGCGGGTGACGATCAGCCTCGGCCTTAGCGCGCTTCCCTACAACTATGCCGAAACAACCGTCGAGATGATGAAGATCGCCGACGAGGCCCTCTACGAGGCGAAGCATGCCGGCCGCAACCGCGTCGGCGTCTCGTCCGTGACCGAACCCCCCGCCCCGGAACCGGCGAAAGAGGCTCCTGACCCCGCGTCTCCGGCTTCTAAACAGCCTTGATACGAGCGGGCGAACCGCGCATGCGTATTTTGTTCCCGAACCAGGGAAATATCCTTCCTTTTCGCCGTAGCCCCGTTCGGGTACCCTTTCGACATCGAGGGGCGGTTCCGATGATCGCTCGGGGAACACGCCTCGGAAGTTGAGAAAAGAAGAGGTATCCGTATGATCAAGCGTCTCGTTCTGGTTCTGAGTTTCCTGGTCCTGGCAGACGCCATGGTTTCGTTCGCGGCGGAGCCCGCATTCCAGGCCGTGAAGTTCGAGGAAGTCGACTCCGGCATGCCCTACAACGTTCCCGAGGTTCCGGCGACGGATCCGAAAAGCATGGAGGGAATCAAGGTCGCCCTCGTCTGCGCCCACGGCTTCGAGGAAGTCGAGGGAACCTACCCGCTCAGGTATCTGCGCGCCCGCGGCGCAACGGTGGATGTCATCACCCCCGACTGGATCAAGGGCCGCGTCATGGCCGTCCAGTTCCTCAAGCCGTCCGTCTGGATTCCGGTCACCAAGACCGTTTCCGAGGCCAACCCGACCGACTACTGCTCGGTGATCATCCCCGGCGGCGCCTGGAACCCCATCATCATGCGCACCGACGGCAAGATCCTCGATTTCGTGCAGAAGGCCCAGAAGGCCAACAAGCTGATCGCCTCGATCTGCCATGGGCCGCAGGTGCTCATCAGCGCAGGTCTCGTGAAGGGCCGCGAGATCACCGGCGTCGGCGACATCCGCGCCGACCTGCGCAACGCCGGCGGCCGGGTCGTCGAAGACCAGCCCGTCGTCGTCGATGGCAATATCCTCACGAGCCGCGATCCGAACGATCTCGCCCAGTTCTGCCAGGCGTTCGAGGAGTATCTGAAGAAGAACCTGAAGTTCTGCCACGGCCAGAAAGAGGACGGAACGAAGGACGGCGCGGCTCCGCAGGCCTCGATGGAGCAGGCTACCCAGATGTGCCCCGACTGCAACGGCACGGGCCGACTGACCGGCGGCCCCGGCAACTATCCCTACGCCTGCCCGAAGTGCAAGGGGACGGGCAAGGTGGCCGGAAACCCCAACCAGCCGCCCGTTTCGACCGATCATTGATTCGCTGACGATGGCAAGCCTGCTCGAGCACCCGTTCACGAAGCTGGTCTTCGAACACCGGAACTTTTCCCTGTACCGCTTCGAAGGCCGGTTCCAGCGGAAAACGCGTCTCACCCTCAAGAGCGACCGGATCGGCATTTTTCTCTGCGAGAAGGGCCATTTTCACTCGGATACCACGACCCTGACCCACCATCTGCACGAACGGCTCGTGTCGTTCGCCCTGTCGCACGACTGCACCAAGGTGTTCGACGCCGGCGTCGAGATCGTTTTTCTCCTGGTCATGTTCGACAGGGACGTTCTCGAGGCGTTCATCCGCAGGGTCGGCGGGGACGTCAACCTGGTCATGGGGAGTTTCTCCAGCTGCCAGTGCACGGTCAGAAACACCGGCCGCGACATCTCGGCCGCCGCGGCGAAACTGCATGCCGAGGCCACCGGCCGGTACTGGGGATACGCGACGGCCATCGAGGCGGCGTTCGACGAGCTGCTGGTGAATTTCGTGCGGATGTTTTCGGAAGCGAACCGCGAGCAGGTGCCGGCGGACCCGGTCACCGCGAAGGTGGGCATGTTCCTCGAGGCGCACATGGACCGGGAGCTCACGCTCGAGGAGATCGCCGACTGGGCCGGCGTCTCGAAGAACCACCTGTGCCGCATTTTCAAGAAGTCCACGGGCCAGCGCGTCTTCCAGTATCTCAACGCCCTGCGGATCCGACGGGTCTGCGAGCGCTTGAGGGGCGGAGGCGAGACCGTCGAGCACATCGCCAGGTCGGTCGGATTCAATAACATGAACTATTTTCACAAGGTGTTCAGGAACGTCACCGGCACCATGCCGACCGCATGGCGCAAATCCGCGGGAACGGTCTCCGCGCCCGCGATCATGGAGGGTTGATCATGCGTTTTCAGCTCGCCGCCCTGCTCGCGATCGTGCTCACGACCTGTTTCTCCGCCCCGCTTTGCGCCGAAGGGCCCGCCTGGGCCGTCGACGGCAAACTGGGATTTCACTTCGCCTTTTTCGACGCGACGGAGCATGCTCCCGACGATTCCTGGAAAACGGTTCCCGTCGCGCAGGTTTCCCCGAACCCCGCTCCCGGCGCCGCCGACATCACGAACATCGACCTCGACGGCATCCGCGGCCTCGGTTTTCCGCTGCCCGCCCGTCCCGGCCCGGGATCGTTCACGTTCTTCCTGAAATTCTTCGAGTTCCCGGCATGGCTGAGCGCCGAAGCAGCCACGGCGTGCGTCGTCGACGGATACGGCCTGCATCTTCTGCCGGGCGGCGCCGAACTTCGGGCATGGCTGTCGGACCGCGGTCACCTGCGGGTGAAGAAAGGGGTCGTCGCTCCGACCGGCCAGCTTTTCTCGGCCGCCGTCCCGTATCCCGACCTGGTCGTTCCGCAAAAGGACGTGACCATCGAAGGAACCGCGCTGAAGCCTCAGCAGTATTTCGACCGCTCCGTCCCGTTCGTCTCCCTATATCTCCTGCCGGCCGAAACCGAGCCGGCGGGCATCTCCGAAAACGACCGCGTCGTCTGGAGCGGCAAGGGCGTTCTCGCCTTCCACAAGGCGCTCACCGAGTCATATTCCAAAAACTATACTTCCGTGAAGGGAAGCAATCCCGACACGTATAGCTACTTCCGTCTGCCGGGCGCGAGCGGAACCGTGACGATTCTGAAGCTGCCTCTCAAGCCGATGACCTTCGAAGCAAACTGGCGCGATCTCCCGATGCCCGAGAACCCGGAAAAGGTCTTTCTGTCGGCTCTTCTGCTGATCTACCGCTACGAATACCAGGTGACGGGACCCCTCGGCGATGAGACGGCCGTCGACTCGCCCGCATTCGCGGCCGCCACGAAACTCCTCGACGCGCAGGTGTTCGAGGCAGGATCGGTCGTCCGCCAGCCGTGACGGGTTTCTGGCCGTGATCGGTTACAGGAACATCCGTCTCAACCCTCCTGTTATTGGCAATTAGCATTGACATTTGCCAATAATTATTTATCCTTATATGAGGAGGTGTTGCCATGGAAGCTATTTTGGATAAATTTGGGCGGATTGTTATCCCGAAAGAAATTCGTGATGCCCTGGGCCTGCGTCCAGGCTCATCTTTCCTAATTGAAGAGAAGAATCAGGGAATTCTGTTAAAGCCGGTTGAAGGCACTCCTCATATAAAAAATGAACATGGATGGCTCATTTTTACCGGCGATCTTCAAGCTGATATTTCCAATACTATCAATGATGTCCGCAAAGAGCGGTTTGAACATGTATCAGGAATGAACAAATGAAAATATTTGCTGATACTTCGTTCTTCATTGCGGCACTCATCGAAAGTCATCCTCATCACTCAAGAACCATGCCATGGATTGAAAAGCTTTCTCACAAGAAAATAGACCTCGGTGTTTCCAGCCATTCAATTGCTGAGATATTCGCAATCCTTACAACACTCCCAATTGTTCCCAGAATTCCTCCCGGCACAGCATTAGAAATCATTAACAATAACATTATTCAAAATTCTCACGTCATTGAATTGAAAACATCTGACTACTTGAAATGTTTACATTTAGCTACCGAAAGAGGTCTTCACGGTGGAATCATTTACGATATATTAATTGCTTATTGTTTCGATAAATTCAAAGGCGATGGCATTCTCACATTTAATCACAAAGACTTTGCCAGAATCTTACCCGATAAAAAAGAATTTATCATTGTCCCATAAGGGAAATATTCCTATGCGATTGAGCACCCCCTGGGATGTTCTGCTGTGCGATATCGACGGAACGCTGATGGGCAAAACGCCGTCAGGGTCCTGGGCCGCCTTTCCCGGCGCCCCGGATGCGCTGAGAGAGGTTCGCGGGCACGTGCGGACGGTGTTCGTGACGAACACGACGTCCCAGTCGCAGAAGGCCATCCATCAACTCCTGAACGACCTCGGGTTTCCGTGCGAACCAGGCGAGGTCTACACTCCGTGGGCGGTGGCCCGGGAGGTCATGTGGAAGGAAGGCCGCACGAGCGGGTATGCTTTCCTTCCGCCCCGCGACCGGAGCGAGGCGGACTGGTTCGTCATCGACGAACAAGGCGGCAATGCCGTGCTGGTCGGAGACGAATCGCTTGACGCGACGTTCCGGCAGGTGCAGAACGCATTCCGCCTGCTGATGCGCGGGGCGAAGCTGTATTCCCTTCAGAGAAACCGGTATTACCGCGGCTCCGACGGTTTGTGCCTCGATCTCGGGCCGCTGACGGCGGCTCTCGAATACGCGAGTGGCCAGCAGGCGGTCGTTTTCGGGAAACCGTCCCCCACCCTGTTTGCAAGCATCGCCGGGGCATACGGCACGAGCCCGGAGCGCATGGCCATCGTGGGGGACGACGCCGAGTTCGACGTCGCGGCGCCGATGAAGCAGGGGCTGACAGGGATTCTCGTCAGGACGGGGAAGTATCTCGCGGGAAGCGAGGACCGCCTCGAACGGCCACCCAGCTTCACGCTCGACTCGTTCGCCAGCCTGCCGGCGCTTCTGAAGGCGCTCGACTGAGCCTCAGCCTTCGAGGTCGGTGCGGGACAGGTTGAGGGTTTTGAGGTGCCTGTATAGGGTCGCCTTGTGGACCCCCAGAATCGCGGCCGCGCGGGTGATGTTTCCACGGGCATCCGCGAACGCCTGCCGGATGATTTCGGGGTCGAGGTCGATCTTGCCGCCCGGCTGACGCGAAGAAACGGCCGGCATCACCGGTTCCGCCGGTGCCTTCCGGATTTCGACGACATCGCCGTTTTCCCCGTCGACCCGAATGGGAGGAGGAGTCGCCGGGCGGGGCATTTCGACCGGCGCGGTATCGGTTCCAAGGGGAATGGCGCTCCGATAGGGCAGCATGGTGACGCGCGGGTCGTACCGGGCAAACCGGGCCGCGTTCATCCGCTCGTCATACCACTCTTTCAGTGACCGCAGGCCGATGACCTCACCCTGGGTCTCGGCGAACAACCGCTCCATCAAGTTTCGCAGCTCGCGCACGTTTCCCGGCCACTGGTACTGTTTCAGCAGGTGGATCGCCTCGCGGGTCAGGCAGCCGACGCGACGGCCGTATTTTTCGTTGAAGAGGCCGATGAAATGCCTGATGAGCAGCTCCAGGTCGTTCGGCCGGTCGCGTAGCGGCGGCACGGTGATCTGGAGGGCGTTGATGCGGTAGAACAGGTCGGCGCGGAACCGGCCCAGGGCGACCGCTTCCTCGAGCTGCACGTTGGTCGCGGCGACGAGCCGCACGTCGACCTTGATCGGCTTTTCCCCGCCGACTCGCTCGATCGTCTGGTCTTCGAGAACGCGGAGCAGCTTCGCCTGCGAGCTGAGCGGCAGGTCGCCGATCTCGTCGAGGAACAGTGTCCCGCTGTCGGCACGCTCGAACCGGCCTTTGTGGGAGCGGATCGCGCTGGTGAACGATCCTTTCTCGTGGCCGAACAGTTCGCTTTCAAACAGCGTCTCGGTGATCGCGCTGCAGTTGAGCGTGACGAAGGGCGCCGAGCTGCGCTTGCTGGACAGATGCACCGCCCGCGCGATTCCTTCCTTGCCCGAGCCCGTTTCGCCGACGACCAGCACCGGGGCGTCCGAGACGCCGTACAGCCTGATCTTGTTGAAGACGCGCTGCATCGGCTGGGACATGCCAACGAGGCCGTGGAACGAGGCCTCCCGCAGGTCGATGGCGTTCGGTTCGTCGGCCGGAAGCGGCCGTTCCTGGAAGCGGATCGCGACACCCTTCGAGCCATCCGGGAGCGTTTCCGGATGGGCCTCGAGCAGGACCTGGTGCTCCTGTTCGTGCCGGTCGCGAAGCCGGGCCTTGAATTCCCTGATCGAAGCGCCGGTCTCAAGCACCTGCTCCGCGAGCTCGATCACGTCGGGGAAGGCGCCTTCCAGCCAGTCGGTATCGTCGGCGCCGCCGTTGCGGTCAGCGGATAGGCTGCGCTGGGGCTTGCCGAGATACTCGGCGAGCCACGACGGGATTCGGCCGACGATCCAGCCGGAACCTCTCCGAAGCAGGAGAAGCTCTGGCTGCATCGGCAGCAGCGGCAGTGTCGAGTTGGCTGGTTTCATGTGGGGCACCCAACAAGATACAATCCGCGCGGCTTTGGCGCAAGCGCCCAAACTGCGCGGCAGCAATTCTCAGTGAGCGTTCTGGTACGGGTTTTGAGGGGAACCTCTGTCGG
>DAOSOK010000038.1 GCA_035373905.1 Candidatus Ozemobacteraceae bacterium
GAATCGCGGCATAATGTCATGTCAAACTTGTGTCCAAACAATCGGGTGCGGTACACCGGGAAAAAAATGTGTAATATGGGGGCTTGTTTTTGGAGGGAGGAACCCATAAAATGGAGTTGTATTCGGACACCGTATCGTCCGAGCGAGTATCGTGTATCGTCCTCTGGCCCTCATTCCCTGTTGTTTGCGCGTATCACTATCATGAGTATGGAGTAACGCATGCGCAGTATTTCCCGGTATTGTATTTCCATTGGTATCTTTTCTCTTCTTTGCGGCATCGTGCCGGCGTCCTTCGGTCAGGAAGGCATCGATTGGAAGTCCCGCCTTGCGGGAATCCAGGATGCCTCGCTGAAGCGGACGCTCGAAAACAGCATCGCCGCTGGCCTGATCGTTGATGACGCCGATTTTGAAACGGCTGTCGCGAGGGCCGAAACGAGATTCCGCTCGCAGAATCCCACGTCCTGTTCGTCGGTTCGCGCCGGCGGAAACACGGAGGCGATCCGTGACGCGATCGCGAAGGCCGCGGCGCCGATTCCCGCCCTCGATCGTGACGCGGTCGATGTCAAAAAGAACGAGGGGCTCCGCACGAATCTGTTCAAGCCCATTACGGACAAGGTTCCTGCGAGTTATGAAACCGCCTACCGCCTTGCGGTCCAGTTCGATCCCCGCGTCGGAACGGATGACAGCACGCGGCTCGGGAAGGAAATCGATGCGTATCTGGCTTCGATCGCGAACGACCCCGTGATCAAGCAGGCCCTCTCATCGACAGGAACGACGTTGTCGGATCTCAAGCGCAACTGGTTCGGATCGGGCGCCGGCTTCGAACACGTCATCTGCGGCGAGATCAAGGGAACCGGCGTGAGCGGATACCACTGGTGGTACAAGTTCTATCGCGACGAGCAGAACGGGAACGCGAAATACGTCAGCACGCTCGATAACGCCGGCAGCGAGTTCGCCTACACCGGCGCCTTCACCTGGGACCCGGACGGCTCGGGCCCCCTGCCGAACGCGAAGAAGAAGAAAGGCGGGTTCACGGTCGGCTGCTCGGCGCAGGCCCTTCTTGCGCTTGGGCACATCGCCATCGAAAGCGCCCGCAAGTTTGGTTCCGTTCCCGGCGCGCTCACGTTCGACGCGGCCGTGAACGGCCGGACCTTCACCTGGCAGCTGTACACCATGGGCGGCACGATCCGGAGCCTGTATCCCATGGGCGGCAAAGGATTCGAGGCCGATGAAAACAGGGTGGCGGAAGAATACTTCGAACTCGAGCAAGAAGCCCTGCAGGCCGTGAACTCCGCCGGCTCCCTCACGGTCCACTGACGGAACAATCCCTGCCCACCCCATCGTAACGGGGGGTGAGCCGATTCCCCAAAAGCGTGCGTAGGGGCGGGTTTGAAACCCGCCCCTACGCAGCATCTGCCATTATTCGCCGAAGAGGAAACGGGAGAGGATCGAGACGAGCATCGCGCCCCAGACGACGGCGACGAGGATCCAGACGAAGATCGTCATTTTCGCACGCTGTTCTTTCCGTTCCTGCTCTGCCTGCTCGGGCTTTACCTGCCGAACGATGGGGTCGGACTGGAAAGCCTTTGCGATCTTTTCTTTCGACGCCGTCGAGGCAGAGGCGGGCTGTCCGGGGGAAACGCAGGACCCCGTCTCCTGGATGGACGTTTCGGGAGATTTTTGTTTTTCCAGCGTCGCCGTTTCGCCGGCGAGGAGCTCCTCCGGCGAGGAAATTTTGTCGAGCGCGATGGAAAGCTTCTCGGCGAGTTGTTTCAGAACGGCCTGCTTCTGCTCCGCGATGCCGACGGGGGCCGCTTCGACGGCCAGGGCGACGGAATGCAGGATTTCTCGGTCGGGGTTCGAGCAGAGGATGAGGCCGATTTTTTCAACCAGCTCGGGATTCGTTTCCTGGTGAAAGGCTTTGAGCAGTGGTTCGCGGACGAGGCCGAAATCGACGAGCGTAGCGGCAGGGATGCCGAGGGCCCGCTGTCGGACGCTGTTGGACATCAGGAGACTCGAAACGAGGCTTTTAATCTGGTTCCGGTCGATACCGCCGAACGCTCGGGTTGCGTTCATGCGTATCTTGCCGTTCTTGTGCTGCATGAGCTGCGGCAGGTAGATGCACAGATACTCGGAGTCGAGTTTCGAGAGGGCGTCGATGGCGGCGGAAACCTCGTCGGGATTCTCCTTCGCGA
Source organism: Candidatus Ozemobacteraceae bacterium (assembly GCA_035373905.1). Taxonomy (NCBI): domain Bacteria; phylum Candidatus Rifleibacteriota; class Candidatus Ozemibacteria; family Candidatus Ozemibacteraceae; species Candidatus Ozemibacteraceae bacterium. The sequence goes on from DAOSOK010000038.1 coordinate 2,196, forward strand.
GAAACGGCCGCACGATCTGGGCGTCTTCCGACGAGCCAAACCTTCCGATGACTTTGATCAGTGCTCCGAGTTCCTTGCCGCGAGCATCGCGGATGAGAGAGGGAAGCCGGGATTTGAGGAGCCGGTATCCGTCGATCGACAATCGGTTGAGCAGCTGAATGCGAGCGGTCGCGTCGAGCGAATCATACTCATCGATATTTGTGGGGAGAGGCGTCGATTTCATCGCCGTATCCGATTCAACGGCTCCGGAGTGTGCGTCGATCGAATCGATATCCGGTAAAAAAGCGTTTTCCGACGACGATGTCGAAAGGGCAGCTGTCGGATCCGTTGGGAGCGACTGAACGTCTGGCTTCGGGGATGTGGCCTGATCGACGCCGGAAGTCGGGTTGGCGGAAGGCGGGAGCGTGGGCGGCTCCGAAATGATCGAGAGCGAAGCCCGGAGAAGCCGTTCTTCCTCCTTCCTGACGCGTAATTTGAGCTGATCCAGGAACTCCTGCGCGCTCATCGAAATTTTTCCCGTATCTGCGAGCGCGCGCGCGACACCGAGCAGAATGCCCTTGACGAGGTTCTGGTGCTGTCCACGGAGATTGCGGCAGATCCAGTAGAGGCGAAAGGGAAGCTCGACATGCGCGTTCGCCTTGAAGATGAGGCTCACCCGCAGCAGGAGCCGCGGATCATCGACTTCGGCGGCGAATCGGAGAAGGTGGGGCTCGATTTCGGCATACGGGAAGGAGGCGGCGTGATGAAGCGCGAGGGTTCGTTCCGTCGGTTCCTGCGCGAACATCAGTTCGACAAGATATCGGAGGGCATGTGGTTTATCCCAGCGATAGAGGCTTTTGATGGCTTTCGCGCGGATGCCGGGGTTGGGATTGTCGAGAAGGGGCGTGACAAGACTTTGCAGGTTGTCCGGGTCGATTTTCTCGAGGGCATCGAGTGCCGCGGCCAGGACGACGGGTTGGGGGTGTCGGCACAGTTCGACGAGCGCGTCCGAATCCCTGATGTCGCCGAACCGCTTGAAGTAGGTGCAGATCGAGGGAAGGACTTCGGGAGGGAGTGTGTTCCACGCGGAACTTCGGAGCAAATCGTTCGCGAGAAACGCATCGGAGGATTCGAGACGCGTCATGACGAGCGCGAGGTCCTCGCGCTTCGCGGGATCCGAGAGGACGGCCTGGAGATCGGCAAGGGTCGAGGGCTGGACGGCCCCCCGGAGTTTGAGCAGTTGGTACTTGACGGTTTTCGCGACCTGGAAGGCGAGAACGGAGTCTTTGATCTCGGGAAGCGTCTGCTGAAGGGCTTCGACGACCTGCTTCGCGAACGGCGAGGCTTCGATCTCGGCGAGGAGATCGAGAACGAGGGTTCCGTCGCCGCTTCGAAGCGTCGATTTGATCTCTTCCGTCGCGAAGTTCGATGAAGAGGTTGTCATGGGGCGGCCGGTCCCGGAAGATGGGGCATGGTCAGAACCCGAAGTTGAGGCCGAACCGTACGTCGGGTTCGACGTTGATCGAGGTGACGAAGAGTTCGGCCTGGACGGTGTCCGAACCGCCGCGGACGCCGGCGTTCAGCGAGATGCGGTCGCCGGAGTCGTTATAGAAGTCGCGATAGTTCAGAAACTGGCTTTCGAGCATGATGCTGACGTTTTTTTGGGGCGCGTAATCGAAAGCGACGGCGCTGACGAGAAACTCCTTCTTGTCGTAATGGAGCTTTCTACCTGAGGGAAAAACGATGTCCTGTTCGTCGGTGAAGCAGTGTTTGAGGTTCAGATATCCGCGGAGTTTTTCCGAGAGCTTTTCTCCGAGGGTGAGGTAGACGTTGCGGAGGTGTTCGATCTGGACGAGGTCGGCGTTGTTGATCTGGACAGCCGACATCGGGGCGAACATGCCGCCGAAGCAAAGATCCTGCGAACCGGCGTGAGCCGAGTATTTCATCCCGAAGCCGGTCGAATCCTCGGAATAGTTCAGGACCCCGATGTAGGGCGCCGAAGAGCGCTTGTAGCGAAGATGGTTGAGCGATACCTCGAGATTCGGCTGGAGCGAATACGCCGCCGACACCCAGTGTTCGTTCTTCTCGAGATCGTATTTTATATTATCAACGATAATATCACGCTTGGTGACGCCCGTCTTGAACGAGAAGCCGCCCGTACGGTTCGTCTGGAAGTCGGGGGTGGGAACGGCGATCAGGCCGCTCGTCCCGGAGAGGCAGAATCCAGTCCGGGGCGTGTCGGATGCGAAGGAGAGCGGCGGTTCCGTATCGTAGATCTTTTCGACGGAGCCCGTGCGCTCGGTCTTCCACTCGAAGCCCTCGTCTTCGCTCAGCATCATCGCGGAGGCGGCCATCGGCATGGCGAACGCGAGAAGAATCGTTGCAAGATATCTGTTCATGGTCGTTCTCACGGCAGATGGACGACGGAAACGATCGTCTGAGCGGGATCGGATGCTCCGTTGCTCCTGATGTAGCACGTTCGTGTCACGGCGACATATGTTGGTACGCCGGCAACGGTACCGGGAACGATGATCGAGTAGGTGTCGGGCCGGAGGTTCTCGAAGAGGAACTTTCCTTCGGAAGTCGTCTTGATGGTGCCGCCCACGGGATCCCCGTTACTGTCTTCAAGCCTGACGTCGACTTCCGGGATTGCGGCGCTGGTACTGGCGAGCCGCACGTAGCCGATGACCGTTCCGACGACCGAGGGATCGGGGGTGAGAGAAATGTTCGACGTTGCGGGATCGACGATTCCATTCGTTGCAATATAGACCGTTCTCGTCACCGGGAGATATCCGGCGGCGTTGACTGATATCGTATACACACCGGCGCCGAGATCGTATGCCGCGAACTTGCCGTCCTGGGTCGTGATGAACGGGCTTGAGGCCACCTGATCGCCGTTGCTGTCACGCACGGTGACGGAAATTTCCGGCAGAGCGGCGGTCCCGTATTTCACGTAGCCGATGATGTTCCCGGTCGCCGGATCTCGCGACAGGACGATATTCGTCGAGGTGGGGTCGGAGGTTCCATTGTTGAGGATATAGCAGGTGCGTGTCACGGAGGTGTAGTTCGTGCCTGATGCGTTGAGCGTGTAGGTTCCAGGCACGAGTCCGTAGAAGCCGAACTTGCCGTCCGCCGTCGTCTTGAGCGGGCTGCCCGTCACGTGGGCGTTGCTGCCGTTCTTGAGACTGACGGAAATCTCGGGAATCGCCAGGCCGGTCGTATCGAGTTTCACGGTGCCGACGACGTTGCCGACGATGGCCTGGGCAACGGAGGTCAAGGTGATCCTGGGCATGGCAGGATCCTTGGTGCCGTCTTCCTTGATGGTGATGGCGTAATCTCTCGAAACGTAGCCGGTCTTCGAGACGGCGGCAAGATACAACCCCGGATCGATGCCGGAGAATGAGAAGTAGCCGCTTCCGTTCGTGACGGTGTTCAAGCCGAGCGCGTTCCACAGGCCGGTGTCTTCGTCGTATTTGGAAAGCGACACGTCGGCGAGACCGATGCCGGCGTTAGTCGACGCATCGATGACGTATGCCTCGATCTTCGAGCTTGCCATAGAATAGGAAAGAATCAGATCCGTCGACGGAGGATCGGCCGCTCCGTCGGTCTTGATATAGCAGGTGCGCGTCACTTCGGTATACCCGGTTCCGGAGGCGGTCACGGTGTATTCGCCCGGGGGAAGGTCGTAGAACGAATACCGGCCTTCCGATGTGGTTTTTCGAGGACTGCCGGCCACGAACAGACCGGTGCCGACGTTTTTGGCCGTGACGGTGATTTCGGGAAGGACGGCGTTCGTGATGTCGAGCCTGGCAAACCCGGTGATGGTGCCCTTGATATCGGTCACGCGGGTGAGAGCGATCTGAGTCGTGACCGGATCTGCCGTCCCGTCACTCCTGATGTAACAGGTGCGGGTGGCGGTCGAGTAGCCGGCGCCCGTGGCGGAAACCGTGTAATCACCCACGGGAACACTCTCGAAGATGTATTTGCCTTCGGTCGTCGTCCTCCGAGGACTGCCGGCGATGGCGAGGCCCGTATTGATGTTGGTGACGGTGATGGTGATTTCCGGCAACGGCGTGCCGTTTTCCAGCTTCACGTAACCGACGAGTGAGCCGGTGATCGCCGTGATCGGGGCGAGAATGAGATCCGTCGAGGATGGATCGGCCGTTCCGTCGTTCCTGATATACGACGTCCGTGTGACGGATGTATATCCGACGCCTGCCGCCGTGATCGCGTATTCGCCGATCGGCAGATTGTCGAAGGTGAATTTTCCCTCGGTGGTCGTGACTCTCGGGCTTCCGGTGACCTGGATGCCCGTTTTGGAGTCCTTGACGGTTATCGTAATCTGGGGAATGACTTTCCCGGAAACATCTTTCGCATATCCGGAAATCGTGCCCGTGATCGTGGGAACAGAGGAAATGAACGTGAGCGGGATCTTCGGCTTCGACGGGCTCATCGCGCCGGTACTCTGGAGATTCACGGGATACGCCATCGATGCATATCCCGCCTTTTGAATGTTCAATGTGTACAGCCCGGGCAGCACGTCGCTGAAAAAGAAATAGCCGCTGCCGTCCGTCAGAGTCGTGCGATTCTGGGGAACCCAGACGCCGCCGGAATACACGGAAAGAGAAGCGGTCGCCAGCATGATGGGGTTGTTCGTCGACGCATCGACGACATACGCCTCGAGCGTGCCCGATGCCGGAATGACGTTCGGATTCCGGAGTTCGATCGGAATGACGAGGTCGGCGGGCGACTGGGCCCCGTCTTCGGTCACATAGACCGGATACAGCATCTCAGTGAAGGTTGCTGAGCCATGACCGACCCGAAGCGTGTACAGAGCGGGCCCGAGGTTTGAGAAGATGAACTGGCCGTTTCCCGCCGTCTGGACGGGCGATGCGACCTCCTTGTTGCCGACGAACAATTCCACGGGCAGGTTGACGACGGGCATGCCGTCGTTCTTGACGTACCCCTTGATCGAAAAAGTGCCGGAGAATTCGTCGAGCGTGCCGCTGGTGGCCTGAATGCCGGAAAGAGTCATGGATATGGGGGTGGAATTGTTCCCTTCCTTGCAGCCGCTGCCATAAATCACGAGCAGGCAGAGCGCAAGAAGGAAAGCCCCTGTGATCCAACCGGGTATCCGTTTAACCATGATTCGCCCCCATCGCGAAAAATAATAATCCAGTATTCGTATCGGCAGATCGTCGTCAGATGCGAAGAGCGAAGAAAAAGACGATGCGGCTCAGTCTTTTGTAAGGGCCTGTTCGAGAGCCTTTCCTATCTTGCGGAGCTGCCTGGCGCCTTCGATTTTTTCCTTGACGGATGGAAGACCGATTTTTTCCATGATGCCTTTCGTTTCTGAACTCGGTTCGGGAGGCGCATCTCTGAGGAATAACTCGGAAATCCAGCCGTTGTACGGGATGCCGGCGGAATCCGTACCTATTACGCGAAACCATCTGACGCCATCGACGACTTTCCAATCGATGCCGTGCGGTTCCGATGCCGTGGCGATGGAATGATCGCGATCGGTCTCAGACAGGGTGTACATGGCGTCGATGGAAAACCGGCCTGAAGCGATGTAATACAGGAACACGACGCCTGCAACGGATGACAAGGCATATCGAAGCCCGCTGCGACCGCGCGAGGGCATTGAACAGACGTCGTCACCCTCGGATACCGCCAGCGAATGCAGAGAACTGGAAGATGTACCCGTTTGGTCTGGATGCGAAGGAAATTCGTGGCTTGCGTGGATGATGCCGCACTTTACCGCGAAGAGACGCATCAGGGGAAAAACGAAAACGAAAACCAGTACGACCGTGGTCAGGAACAGAAAGACATTCATCGGTGCAGATTCACGGATGGTCCGGGAGGGCGAAGGGGCGCGAGGTCCGTCATCGGGTCAGCGATGTGTATTGCAGACGACGCTCCCGGACTGATCGAAGGAATAGGAGCACGGACAGCCTTGCGGGAGATTGAAGCTGCCGGAAAACAGACGCTTGAGATCGAGGTCTTTCATCGGAGGATTGTTCAATGAGTAGAGTTGAAGTTGCTGGGTGATCAGCGATCTGTTGGCGGCGCAGACGGCATCCCAGCTTCGCTGAACGGGAGTGGGACCTTCATTGCCGCCTGTCGGGACGAACGACCTGGTTGCCATGAGGGAGCCGACGGCTATGACGAGAACCGCCAGAATGAGCATAATGATGCCTGAGCCGCGTCTCGATATGTTCATCCGTGTACTTCTCCGATTGAAAAAATGTACATAAAGAATACCATAATGGGCGAACGTACACATCGGCATGAGAATATATAAATGACAATATGCAGTTCGAAAAGCCTTCGGGCGCCGTTCAGATGACATGTGAACGGTGCGTTCGCGAGCCGGACGGAGGGTAGTCAATAGTGGAATGTCAAGAGAGGCATGGATTGTTGGTCAGAGAGATTGAGAGAGTCGTCACCCGGCAACATGTGTGAGGGTATGAATGGGTGAAGGCCGGAGGCTGGTGATTCATGCATTTCTTGATGATCGGCATCCCCGCATAAATGCACCATGAAGCCCTGAGCCAGGGGAGATAGAGGTGATATCGGCATGTCATAGCCCTCACCGGATGCGTGCAACGGGAGATGATGAGTTGGTGCAAAAAAAAATATTTTGCCCCACTTGACATTCGCAAATCATGCTTCATATAATCCCATCATAGTCCTCAAAAACAAATCTGAAGGGAGATACAATCAGGATGAACAAAGCAGATCTCGTGAAGACCATTGCCCAGAAGGCCAAGCTGAATCAGGCCGCCGCTCAGAAGGCTCTTGAGACCATGCTCGACACCTTCAAGGACACCCTCAAGAAGGGCAACAAGATTCAGCTCATCGGCTTCGGCTCCTTCGAAGTTTCCAAGCGCGCTGCTCGCAAGGGCGTCAATCCCCAGACCAAGAAGCCCATCAACATCCAGGCCAAGAAGGTCGTCAAGTTCAAGCCCGGCAAGGAGCTCAAGGAAATGGTCTCCAAGGGGAAATAATCCGCCCCTCGGACTCGTCCTTATAAAAAGCCCGGTCGACAAGACCGGGTTTTTTTTCAAAAAAATCTTCAGAAACGCCCCTTACTTCTCTCGACGTTCTGGGGTATGATGCCGTATTCCCTTTCGGGTTCCATACCCCTGTGAGATCCAGACAGTGACTCGTTCTCTCATGACGTCCATCGGTCCTCGTGCAGTGCGTTCCGGCAGGCTGAAGGCATGATGAAGCTTCTGCGTGCGGCTATCGCATCGATTGTCCTGTTCTCGATCTTCGCTGGTATTCTCCTTTACCGTGGATGGACAAGTCGAGTCGAACTTCCGTCCCCCCTCGCATCGCTTCTCAAATCCGCCATCAAAACGCAGACAGGTTCTCGACTGCGGTATGAGTCGCTGAAAATCAACGGATCGGAAGGCACTGGAACCCTTTCGAACGCCGCCCTCGAGAATGCCTCTTCCGTGGCTTTTCTCACGATCCGGGAAGCCGGCATTCGTCTTGCCTCCGGCACCTCGGTTCTCAGCGTCCTAGCGGGAGATGCGCCTGTCCATCTGTTCGAAGCCCGTGATATCGATGTCGATCTCGATCACCTGAAGCTTCCTGAACGGAAATTGCAGACCGGGGAATACCCGGGAACGATGCCGATAAACCGTTTCATCGCGAGGAATATACGCGTACATACGGTCGTGGGGACGTTCACGATCGATGCGCTGGAACTCGACGCCCGGCGTGTGGCCGGTGAGTATGCCGGCCAATTGGGAGTGGCTCGGAATCCTCTCGGCGGCGTGGCATCGGTATCGTTCCGGATTCCGTTCGACCTTGGTACCGGGTCGGTCGCGATCGACTGGAATGACGTTGATATTCCGAGGTTGACGGCCCTGTATCCCGTCCTCTGGTTGTGGGGAATCGCGGTGGAAAGCGGCAGCGCCACAGTATCGCTCCGATGGACGGGAAACCTGCGGGAGCGTCTCGAAAAGCTGGACGCGCGGCTTGACGCGCTCTTCAGAAACGAATTGAAGGGACGACTTCGCGTCAGCGACCTTGCTGTCACTCGGGATCGTCTCACGACGAAATGGAACGGAACGATTCAGACGGCTCCGAATGCTCATGGAACATGGAACTGTCGCCTGGATGGAGGCCATGCCCGCGACAGCATCCTTGTCGAGTCCGTCATAGACGGATCCGGGCCGGGATGGGGAATCGGCGCCAGCGGAACAGCCGATGTTTCGACCGATACGTGGAGCCTGATCGAGGCATTCGCACCCGTGACGGCGGCCGTCGAGCCGGGCGCCGCCAGGCTGCGCTTCAACGTGAGGCGTCCCCACGGCAAACCCTGGCAGGGCGACGTCGCCGGCCGCCTGGACGGCTTCCTCGTCGAAGGCGTGCCGGTCGAAACGGCCAGTTTCTCTCTCCGAACCGAAGGCCGGAAAATACGATATACCGCAGCGGTGCGCTCCTCGACGGGCCGATGCGACGCCGAAGGCACGTATGATCCCGACACGAGTCTCGGGGATGCCGATCTCTCGATCGCCGCCATCAGAAGCGATCGAATTCAATATATTCCTAAAGAACTCCAAGGAATTTTCTCCGGAACCTTTCATGTGTCGGGAAATCCCACTCGGCTCGAGGATGCATGCGTGACCGGCTTTGTCGCCATCGACCGGCCGAAGTTCCCGGGGCGCGTCGTCGAGAGGCTCGAGGGACATATCACCTGGGACCGGGGGGCGTGGTCGCTACGAAATCCGGTCCTGCGGCTTCCCGGCGGACAGATAGCGTTCGAAGGCATCGTCTCGGACGGACACATTGAAGGGGAGCTTGCCGGCCGGGACGTTCCGGCGGAATTTCTCGGTATCGACGCGGATGTCGTGAAGGGGACCTGTAACTTCAGGGCCGACGTGGCCGGTGTCCCATCCGCTCCCCGGTATGCCGGAGAACTCTGGACCGACCGTGCGAGATTATGGGACCGGCCCATATCGATGCTTCGAGCCCGTGTCACGGGCGGGCGGGCGTCTCTCGCCCTGGACGAACTGCAGGCAGATCTCGCGGCGGGCGGTGCGATCTCCGGATATCTGAATGTCGATCTGAACGCCGGCAGGATGACGGCGAGCCGGTTCGATATCGTCCATGTCGCCTTGGCGCAGTTTGCCGACCGTCTGCCCGAAGAATGGAGGCGCCTCGAGCCTGACGGGCGTTTAAACGCCATGTTCGAGCAGATTCCGGCGGAAACCGAGGCGATGATCTGGAATTTTTCGGTTTCCGGCAGCAAGATCACGCTCGCTTCCGCAACGATCGATGAGCTTTCCATTGGCGGCATCCTGCGGGGTGGGCGCCTCGAGAAGTTCGAGACAGCCGCGAGAATCGGGGATGGTCGCATCGCCCTGAAGGGGCATCAGGTTCCGAACGACGGGTATACCGGCGAACTTGGCCTTCACGAGGTCGACTTGAATGTTCTGGGTGTCTTACTGAAGGCCCCGTCACCGCTTCGAGGCATTCTGAGCGCCGACGGGACGATTCTCTGGAACGAGAGCTCGCCCTCGGGAGCGCTGCGGGTGGTCGTGCGCGATCTCGGCATCGGTGACCGCTTCCTCGGAAACGGCGGCGGCGAAATCGTCCTCGACACGAACGGGGCACGGATGGAAAACGCCGCATTCGACCGGCTGGGAGTAAAGCTCGACGGATCGGTGCGGTTCGATGGCCGAAATTCATACGACATCACGTGCCGGATGGATCGGACGGACCTTTCGGCGCTTCCTGCGGCGTATGGGTTCCGGAGCTTCCAGTCGGGCGATCTTCTCGTCACGGGTTCCGGCCGGCTCGAGGGTCGCATCGGGGAGGCGAAACCGGATCGTATAGAAGCGAATATACAAGCTCTCGAGATCAGGCGCGGCGATGATCTCATCGTGGCGAACAGGCCGATGCGGTTTCTCTACCAGAACGGCATCGTCGAACTTCGTTCCTTCGAGCTGAAATACCGGCAGGGGCTGTTCGGCATCGAAGGCGTCTGGGATCCGGCCGGCAGGACCGCCATGACCCTCACCGGTCGCGACTTTTCGCTTCTCGCACTCGGAACCCTCCTCGAGATCCCCGACTGGACGGTCGGCGGAAGCCTGTCGTTCGACGGTGGAATCGTCGGCTCGTATCCGGCTCTGCGGCTCGATTCCAACATCAACGTGAAAAACCTGACCTTCAATAACCGTTCGATCCCCGAAATCACGGGCAATATCGGTCTGACGCCCGACAAACTGAAGCTTGCCTACGTCACGGTGAAGCTGAACCAGATGAGCATCGGCGTTTCCGGAGGGATCCCCCTTCCCGGAAGCGGCGCGCCCGACTCGATGGATCTCGCGCTCGACATCGCCTCGTCTCCCATCAACGATCTTCCGCTCCTGCTGCCGGAGGTATTCAGCAACGCGAGCGGAAGCATTCAGGCATCCCTGAGGTTCACGGGGAAGCCGAAAGCGCCTGTCGTCGCTGGATCGATGGCATTCCGAGCGGATCAACTGGGTCTGCGGGGCATGAACAAGCCGCTCAGGCAGGTTGACATCGGCCTCACGACGAAGGACGGTCTCATCAGGCTCGACCCGCTCAGGGCGACGATGGGGCGCGGCGTCTTCGAGGGCGGAGGCAACATCGATTTCCAGTCAGGCATTGGCTCAGTCTCGGCAAAACTTTCCGGTCAGAAGCTCGACCTGAATTGGAACGGCATCGACATCAACGGCGCGAGCGCCTCGTTCGATCTCGGGGGCACGATGTACCGCCCCGTCGTCCGCGGAAAGATCAGGATCCCCAAAGGCCGCGCCCAGGTCGGTGAATTCAGGACTTCGCCCGATTTCAAGCTGCGCTTGCCGCTCGAAAGCCTCGATTATCGGTTCGACGTCGAGATCCCGAGGAACTTCTGGGTCAAGAACTCGTTCATCAACGCCGAAATGCGCGGTTCGTTCAGCGCGTTCGGCGACCTCGAGAAGTTCCATCTCGGCGGCATGATCCAGAGCGTCCAGGGATGGCTGTTTTTCCAGCGCAGGAAGTTCCAGTTGGAGAACGGCGAGATCAGGTTCGGCGAACAGGACGAGCAGATCAACCCGTATCTCTACATCAAATCCGTCACGAACGTACAGAATACGCAGATCTACCTGACGCTCGACGGGACGGTTTCATCGCTCACGCCGCGTCTTCACTCGTCGCCGCCGCTCGCGGAAAGCGACCTGATCGCCCTTTTGACCCTCGGCCGGAGCATGGAAGAGGCGCGCCAGTCTGATTCGAAAGACCTGTTCGAGAAAGAGATCCTGGAGGGCCTCAAGAACACGTATCTGTCCGGGCTTCTCGGCTCGACGATCTCCACGGCGCTGAACCTCGACGAGGTGTTTTTCGGCTCGCTGTTCGACCGGCGCACCGGCATCACGAGTTCGTTCCTCAGGGTCGGTAAATATATCGGAAGAAATCTATTCATCGCGTACGAAGGCACCCTGTCGAACGAAGGCGACAAGACGTACATTTTCGAATACCGCCTGCCGAAAGGGTTCTTCATCAACATCGAAATCGAAAAACCGCGCAATCAGACGAGAATTGGCGTAAAATACGACTGGAGATTCTGAACGTCCCGGCAGGATAAAACGGGCGAAAGAGGTGAACCATGAGCGATCTGAGAAATTTTTTCCTCCAGATGGAAACGTCCCTGGGGTCCGGCATCCCGCTGGTCCGTTCCCTTCAGCTTATTTCGGCAAACCTGCCGGCGTGGGGTCTGCGCGGGAAAGTCGAGCGAATCGCGAAACTGGTCGACGGGGGGGCGTCATTTTCCGGGGCGATGGAACAGGTCGGCAAGCCGTTCACCCGGCTGCACGTCAGTTTCATCAAGTTCGGCGAAGAAGCCGGCTGTCTTGACAAGGTCTGCTCATCGCTCGCCCAGCACTCCGACCGCGAGGTCATGTTGCAGCACGATATCGTGAATGCGATGCTGTACCCCGGGTTCGTTCTCGGCATCGCGTTCTTCATGCTGCCGATCATCAACGCGATCCAGGCAGGCCAGGAATGGTCGACCGCCCTTCCGTGGGCGATCGGAAACCTGGTTATCTACGCCGGAGCGATTTTCGGCGGGACGCTGGCGTGGAACTCGAGCCTCGGCGGATCGCTGGATGCGGTTCTCGTGCATGTTCCGTTCATCGGCGGGATCATGCGCCAGACCGCCCTGGCCAGGTTCACCAGAACCCTCGCCGTCGGCCTCGCCGCCGGCGTGCCGCTCATCCAGTCGCTCGAAACGGCGATTAGCGTGAGCGGGAATCCCTGGCTCCAGAACCAGCTGCAGCACCTGCCAAAACACGTCGGCAGCGGGAAGGGTCTCAGCGCAGGCCTCGAGCAGGCCGGCTGTCTCCCGGGGACCCTCCGCGAAATGATCGCCGTCGGAGAGCAGAGCGGCCGGCTCTCGGAAATGCTCGAAAAGACGGCGAGTTACTTCGAGCAGGAGGCGTCGAACCGCGTCGGCATGGCGATGAAAATCCTGCCGGCGCTTCTCTTCCTGCTCGTGGCGATGTACGTCGGGTACAAGATCGTCGGATACTGGCAGAACACGTTGACCACCCTGATGAAATAAGGGACTCTTGCCCCCCGGGAGAGCTACGACTGGTGCGGGAGCGACTCGAGCGGTTGTTGAACATCCGCCCCGACGAATGGGGCGAGCTGGCGTATTTCGGACTGCTCAACACCCTGCTCTGGACGGGGCTCACGATCGGCGAGTCGGTCGGCGAAACCCTGTTCCTCAAGCGGGTCGGCGTCGAGCATCTCCCGAAGATGTTCATCCTCTGCTCTCTCTTCGCGATCCCGATCGGCATCGCGTATGACCTTCTCCAACAGCGAATCGAGCGGAGGCGCCTCTCCTCCGTGCTAGGGGTCGTCGCCGTCTCGGCGGTGCTTGTCTGCCTGTTCCTTATCGACGGCGGATGGACGATCGCCGGAACGGCCGTAGGATATCCTTTGTTGTATATCGTACAGAACATCCTGGCGACCGTTCTCGCCGCTCATTTCACGATTCTCCTGTCGGGACAGTTCAACACCCTCGACTCGAAACGGCTGATTCCGATCATCCTCGGGGGGGCCGTCGCAGGTTCCATCGCCGGCGGTCTTTCCGTGAGAGTGCTGGCTGACGGGTTCGGAACCGTGAACCTCCTCTGGATCTGGATCTTCATGCTCGGGCTCGGCGAGGTATGGTTCGCCTTCGGCGGTCGATCGCTGAAGGCTGCCATGTGGGCCCGCGAAGAGAAAGAGCCGCCACCGAAATACGCCGGCGAGGGGCGGCTCGACCGATGGTTCTACGAAGCCCGGGCGGTCGTCTCGACCCCCCTCCTGATGCTGCTCGCCGCGTCGATGTTCATGATGACGATCTGCAGGTATTTCATCGAGTATCAATATAGTGAAATATTCAACGCCCATTTTACCTCGGAAACCGCTCTCGCCGGCTTCATCGGCGTGTACACCATCGTCTCGAACCTCGCGGCTCTCGCCATCCAGAGCATCGTGACGGGTCGGCTGATTCAGACTCTTGGCGTCAGCAGCGCGAACCTGTTCTATCCGATCTCGACCCTGCTCGCCTTCACGGGAACGGCGTTGTCCTACACGATTCTTCCCGGCGTCTTCGCCCGCTTCAACCAGGAGGGACTCCGCCGGGCCGTATTCCACCCGGTCATCAGCCTCTTCTACAACGCCATTCCGGCGAAACGGCGCGCCCGGTCGATCGCGTTCAACGAAGGCATCATGATCCCCCTCGGAACCATCGCCGCGGGGATCATGATCATGATGCTGCAGGGGCACACGCGGGCGCTGCTGACCGTGTCGGTGGCGCTCGCGGCCGTCTGGTCGATCCTTGCCTGGGGGCAGCGCCAGGTCTACAGCCGGAGCCTCATCGAACTGCTGCGCCGGTCGCAGATCGAGAGCGTCTCCGACGACGAGAAGGACCTCGGCACGCTCGACGGTCATACCCAGGCCCTGGTGATCGAAGCCCTCAAGGACGAGAACGACGAAGTCGCTGAGCTCGCGGCCGACCTCCTGATCCGTTACGGGTCATCCTCCGCCAGGGCCGCGCTTCTGCGCCAGGCCGTCGATGCGCGACCCTCTTTGCTCATCATTCTTCTCGACAAGCTTTCGTCGTTTCCGGGACCCGACACCAGGCAGTTCCTGCTTCGCTCTCTCTGCCACTCAGACGCGGAAGTCAGGCTCTCGGCGCTCAAAGCCCTCATCGTCTACCCACACGATGACGAGATCCGCGCCCGCATCGCCGAGTTCCTCTCCAGCGGCGACATTCGCCACCGCACCACGGCCGCTGCCGGAATGATCCGCGGCGGCGATCTCGGCCAGATGATGAAGGCGCTTTCCGTCCTCCGGCAGATGCTGTGCGAGAAAGACTCGGATACCGTCGCCCTCGGCATCCATTCGCTTGGCCTCACGCGCGACGAACGATTCTGGGTCAACCTCCGCCCCTTCCTGCTCAGCGAAGATCCCAAGCTTCGGCTCGCGGCGATGCGCTCGATGAACCTGATGGTCCAGGCGGGCGAAATCTACGAGCACCTCGACGTCCTCCAGGCGCTGATTCGCGACTCGGTCCGGGAGATCCGCACCCTCGCCATCCGAATCGTCGGCCGCGTGCGCGCACGACAGAGCGTGCCGCTCCTCCTCGAAGCGCTTTCCGACTCGAGTCCGCGCAACCGGCGCCTCGCGTTCGAAGCGCTGTCAGGCTGGGGACCCGATATCCTCAACGACCTCCTGATGATTCTCGACGACCCGCAGGCCTCGATCCATGCCCAGGAAAGCGCCGTCAGGCTCCTGAGGTTCTCTCAGGATCTCTGCATCCAGGATCGGCTCGCGCGGTTCGGATTCGCCCAGATTCGCACGATCTACGAAATGAAGTGCGACGAACTCACCATCGTCCGGGAACTCCCGGCGGAGGGCGGCGAATTCCTGCGCATGTTGCTGAACGAGCGCGCCCTGGGACTGCTGAAACTGGTTCTCGCCCTCGTCGCCCCGGAAGAAAGCCGCGAGGCGAGGACGGTCTTCCGCGGGCTGTATTCTCCGAACCAGGAAATGATGAACAACGCCATCGAAGCCCTTCAATCGATGGGCGAGCGGACGCTGATCTACCACATCGTCCCCGTACTCGAAGGCCTGCCGCTCGAGCAGATCGCCGAATACGGGCGACGAACGTTCGGCATCGAGATGCGCACGGCCCGCATGGTGATCGGCAAGCATCTCGTATCGATCGAAAAGAATCTGAAGGAAGCCGCGATCTACACCGTCGGCATCAACGGCATCGACGATCTCCTGCCGGCGCTGAAGAAGATCCTGACCGCAGATGCCGGTCAATCCCAGATCGCCACCGTCTGCGCGTGGAGTATCGCGAAACTCGCCGGCGGCATGACGCGTTCCGAAATTCCCGGGCCGGCGACGGCGCGATGACAGGTGCAGACAGATGATCACGATTGAAAAAATTCTGTTTCTGAAACGCATTTCGATCTTCCGGAGTCTGAACAGCCAGGAACTTCGCATGATCGCCGAGGTCGTAAGCGAGGAAGAGTTCGCGGCCGGCGAAGTGCTGTTCCAGGAGGGCCGTCCCGGCGATTGCATGTATCTCGTGGTCGAGGGCCGGGTTGCCATTTACACCGGCGTCGCGCCGCAGACGAAGACGCTGGCGGTGTTCGAGTCGGGAGACTTTTTCGGGGAAATGGGCCTTTACGACGACAAGCCCCGTGCCGCGTCGGCGATGGCCCGCGATGCCGCCCGTCTGCTGGTGCTGAGGAAAAACGATTTCTGCGAGTTGATCTCGGAATACCCCGAGGTCGCGCTTGGGATCATGAAGGAGCTGAACCAGCGCCTGCGCGACACGAACCTGAAACTCCGCTCGTTCGAGGGCCAGATCCTCGACAAGACGACGAAACTATACTCGAGAGAGTATTTCACGGAATGCATGGCTACCGAGTTTCTGAAGGCGAAGAAGGAAGTGGTCGGCCTGTCGTTCATCGTCGCGAAATGTTCCGTTTCGGGAGAAAACGTGTATCTCGAGCAGTTGCTCGGAGAGATCGGCAGGGTGTTCGGCCTGCACCAGCGGCCCACGGACCTGTCGGCACGACTCGGAAACGCGAAAGCCGTGATCATGCTGTGCGAGGCGAACCGTGACGGGGCGGGGGCTTTTCTGCGCAGAGTCCGCAGGGATATCGACAAGTTCATCGTCGAGTTTCGCGAGTCGCGGGGGAGCGAAGCGGACGTCGCGTTCTTCACGTTCGTATTTCCCGAGGATTCGCAGGAACGCGAAGCCATGATCGCGCTGCTCGACCAATGCTGATTGCGGCCGGTCGATCGCGTCTCGGTGCCGCGCTCATCGTCTTCGCCGCCGGGCTCGCCCTCTATCTGCCGACCCTCCAACCCGGCATCGGCTGGTATAACGCCCCGGAGCTCGTCTGCGCTGCGCTCACGCTCGACGTGCCGCACTCGCCGGGATACCCCCTGTTCACCCGGCTCGCCTCGGCGGCGATCGCGCTGGTTCCCTGGGGCGACCCCGCCTGGCGCGTCAACCTGCTTTCAGCCGTCCTTGGCGCTGCGGCGGCTGGCGCGTGGACGGCATGGCTCGCGGGGTGGGGGATCCGCCGGAGGATCGCCGCATGCGCAGGCATCTGGCTGCTTCTCGTTCCGACTTTCTGGGAACAGGCCACGTCGTCTGAAGTATATACCCTCGAATGTTTCATTCTGGCCTCGTTCATGCTTATCGCCCAGGCGGCCCGCGAAGGCAGGGTCGGCTTCGGGAAAAGCCTGGCCACGGGGCTGCTTCTCGCCGCCGGGATCGGGCACAGGCCGACCTTCGCCCTTCTCGCCGCAGGCGCCCTCTTCACGCTCCAAGGGACTGGCTTGAGATCACGCCTCGACGCATCGTCCGGCGCTGGGATCGCCTGCGGGCTCCTGGTCGGCGCCATTCCGACCCTCGATCTCTTCGTCCGGCTGCAGAATGAAAACCGCATTCTCATCGATCCGATGATCGGACGCGGTCTCGACGGGTTCTGGAGGTTCTTTACCGGCGCCGATTACCGGAATGCGATCGGCGTCTTCGGGCCGGGCGAGCTTTTCGAACGGTTCAAAGGCTGGCTGTCCGTCGTCAGCGGCGCCGGAATCTGGATGCCGATCTTGGCCACGGCGGCCGTTCTTGCAAAAAATCGTGACTGGCGCATCATCGGGGCCTGTCTGTGGTTGACCGCGGTCAATACGGGGTTCGTGCTCAACTATAACGCGTTCGAAGCGCATACGATGCTTCTTCCCACGCTGATGGCGATCGGCGGTCTGGGAGCGTCCCTTCTCTCGCGCCACCAGGGCGGAAACGTGTCCAGCGTGATGCTGGCCGTGATGGTGGCGACCGGACTCGCCGTTCCCATCTCAGCGACGAGGATCGAAGGCCGTTCGCGCGATTCCGAGATCGTCACGAGGCGGATCGCGGCGCTCGTTCCGGAACGCTCCGTGCTGATGATGAACAACGATATCGAGTTCAGGCCGTTGTATTACCTCCGCCTGACCAGAAAGTTCAGACCCGATCTTGGCATTCGCCTCGTCGACGCGCTGACCGCGTCCGATGCGGCTGATCTCGAGCCCGAGGTCGCGCGGGGAGTTCTGTTCGGGTCCCTCATTTACCCGGCGAGCTCCGCAAGGGTTCTGGGCGAGCGATATATGGTCGAATCGTGGGGATACCTCCGGCGGATCAGAAATCCCGACGCGGCAGACTTCGCTGACGAGCTGCCGCCCACGTGGCGTCGACTCGAAATCGGATCGTCCGCATCGATCGCGGTCGATCCCGACGTGCAGGTTCTCCCTCTTGGCGGGCAGGCGGGGCGAATCGCCTCGAATACCCTTCTGCCAGGCGACGTGATCGTGTACCGATACATGATGCCGATCCGGGCAGGCTTCAATCCATGCCTGTTGAAGGCGGAACTCGTCGATGACGACGGCAGGGGATTCGCTGATGCCGGCGTGAAAACGGGGCACGACATTCACTTCCTTTCCATTGGAAATGCCCTGATGCAAAGCGGATATGCGCGTGCCTACGCTGTCGTTCAGCGGACGATCGTCGTGCCTGACCGAGTATGGGGCACGAACGTCCGGCTGACGATGTGCACCGTGAGTGTTGGCAACTTGCCCCTTGAAGGGTGGATTACGGATGTCCTGCCCGGAGCTCACCCCCTGAATGCGGAGGGTGCGACCGAGCTGTTCAGATTGCGTAACGGAATGGGCGGAGCCCCGCTGTTTTTCTCGGGGAGATCGGGTGGCATCGATGACGCACCGAGTTCCGGGCGTATCGTTGTCGCTGAATTTACCGCCCCCCCAAACATTCCTTGATTTCCCCTATCTCCCCGACTATAATGCATCAGCCTCGCATCTTATTGTTCGGGGAGTCTTTTTGCCACACGCATTTCTGCTGGAAGCAGGGTTCTGGGGGTTGCCCTACGGGACGCTGGCACGCGATCTCCGCGATGCTCCGGCGGCCGTTCTTGCCGTTTTCACACGGGAGCGCATCCAGGCTGGCCGCGCCAGGCTCTGGATAAGCGCGCATCGAGTCGGCATCCTCATCGACGGCATCCCCGAGTCCCAAACCGACCAGATGACCGAGATCCGCGGTCCCAAAGCGTCGGTCGCGTATGATTTCAACAGGCTTCCAACACCAGCCGCCCGCGGATTCGCATCAGCCCAGGGCGTCGAGCTCAAAGATCTCGTGGTTCGCGACGTCGACGGAGAAAAGTTCCTGTTCGCCCGCCGCGGGGATAAGGGGAGACCGTCCCTCGACATCATCCCGAAGCTCATTCCTGCGATCCTGGCGGCCCTCCCCTGGACGGGCAGACCGTGGAACGACGATGCGGCGTTTCCGCAGCCGCCGGCCTATGTCTGCGCTCTCGCCGACGAAAAGATCGTTTCCTGCTCGATCGACGGCGTCACGTCGGGAAGGGACACCGGTCTGCTGGAAGGCGGAGTGTTCCGCAAGATCGGCGTTCCGTCGGCTGTCGAGTATCCCGGCATCATGGCGGGACTCGGGCTGACCCAGCTCCCCGCCGACCGGCAGAAGCTCATGGATTCCCACTTCCAGTCGGTCGTCGAATCCGGCGCAACGGTGCGGAAGGAGCCGCGCATCCTCGAGCGTATCGCATTCGAAGTCGAGCGGCCCCAGCCCGTTGTCATCAACCTGAGGGACGACGCCTGGATCGAACTACCAGATCCGGTCTACATGCAGATTCTCGGGGAATCCCCCGCCTACCTGCCGACGGAATCGTCACGCGGAGGGCTGCTCCCGAAACTCATCGGGTTCGTCGAGAAGCGCAATCTCGCTTCGAACGAGGCCGACGTGCGCGCCCGCGATATCGAGCGACGAATGATGGCCGCCGCCGACGCCTGGGCTGCGGATCTCGCAAAGCCCCTCGACGAATGGGCGGCGGGGCTTCGCCAGCTGCCCCAGCCCTCCGGCAACGGAACGATGTACGACGCTGCCTTGAACGTGTCCAGGACGGCCCAGCAGCTGAGCAGGCTTCCTGGGCTTGCCGCCGAAATCCAGGAGTCGCAGGTCGACCGAGTCATTCTGCTGGCGATGTCGGAATACTGTTTCGCGATCGTCCGCAAATACCCCGAGCTCGCCGGAACGCTGATCGCCGTCGTCGCAGAGCGCAAGGGCGTCCCTCCCGAAACGGTCTCGATCGTCCGCGACACGGCCGGGTTCTGGGCCGGACGCGACGTGATGCCCACCGACCGCATCGCGATCGTCTGCTCTCTGGCCGGCATGCTGGCCAGACTGCGTGAACTGCCGGCCGATGGAAACAGGGAGGCGATTGCGGACAGGATTCTGAACCTGCTCGTCTCAAATAATATATGTGTTGATATTATACAGGCCGCCGGAGTCTCCGACGTCGCCGCCGCAAGAACGTTCTGGCTGGAGGCTCTCACACGGAAAATGCAGCGCGAGGGCATCGACAGGCGGAAGTTCGACTGGCTGATTCCCGAGGGCCCGATCGATCCCGTTTCGATCCTGACGGCCGCCCGCTCCTGGAAAGACGGCGTTCCCGCAGATGCGGATCAGCTCAAATCCCTGCTCGGCAGGCTCCAGCAGAGGCTCGCGCTCGCCGGCACCTCCGAGCTTCCCCTGCCGCCCGAGACGCCGCCGGAAAAGGCCCTGCACGCGAAGCTCGAGCTCCTCGAGCATCCGTCCTGCCTCTCATACGTCGATCTGTTCGAACACCTCGCCGGCGCGAGAATCCACGCCGAAGCATGCCTCATGGATCTTCCCACCGCTCTCGATCTCTCCCGGCCGGATATCGGCCGTCGCGTCGCCCTGCTCAGACGATATGCCTGCCAGCTTCGTCGCCTGCCGTTCATCGGCGGCGCGCAGAAACAGCAGACATCGGCGGCGGCAGGAGGTGCCGCATGACTCGGACGCTTCCGCCCGCCGGCTTCCGGAGTTTCGTCGTCTCGGTCCCGTCGCGGCCCGGGAACAGGCCTTGGCTCGTAAACGTAAACTCGCTCGCGCACGCGCGTGAGATGTCCCTGTCAACATCCCAGGAGGAATATATCGCATGATCGCTTCTGAAGACCATCCCAACACCCCAGCAACTCCTCCCGCCGGCGGCGCAGGACGCGACGGAATCAAGGGCACGTATCCGTTGCTGCCTCTGCGCGACGTGGTCGTGTTTCCGTATATGGTGGTCCCGCTGTTCGTCGGCCGCAAGAAATCGATCCGCTCGATCGAGGAAGCGATGATGAAGGACCGCAAGATCATCCTCTGCGCGCAGAAAGTCGCGAAGACCGACGATCCGAGCGTCGAGGACCTGTACACCACGGGGACCGTCGCCGAAATTCTTCAACTCCTCAAGCTGCCCGACGGCATTCTCAAGATTCTCGTCGAAGGGACGACCCGTGTGAAGATCGACAGGTTCACCAAGGACGACGACTGCTTCGAGGTCGAAGCGGCGGAAGTCGTCATCGCCGACGAGAAGACGGTCGAGCTGCAGGCGCTCATGCGGAACGTGATCAGCCTGTTCGAGCAGTATGTGAAGCTGAACAAGAAGATCCCCCTCGAAGTCATCATGGTCGCCAACAACGTCGAGGAGCCGGGACGGCTTGCCGACATCATCACGGCCCACCTCCAGCTCAAGGTCGAAGAGAAGCAGGAGATCCTTGAGGCGTTCGAGCCCCGCGCCCGCCTCGAGAAGATCGCCACGATCCTCAACCGCGAGCTCGAGATCATGATGGTCGAAAAGAAGATCCGCGGCCAGGTTCGCAAGCAGATGGAGCAGATCCAGAAGGAATACTACCTGCGCGAGCAGATGAAGGCGATCCAGAAAGAGCTCGGCGAGGGCGAGGAGCGCGGAGACGAGCTCGAGGAGTTGAAGGAGGCGATCGCGAAGGCGAAGATGCCCGAAGACGCCCGAACGAAGGCGGACAAAGAGCTGAACAAGCTGATGAAGATGCCGCCGGGCTCCGCCGAGGCGACCGTTTCCCGCAACTACATCGACTGGCTCGTTTCGCTGCCCTGGTCCAAGCAATCGAAGGACCGCATCGACATCGAGAAGTGCGAGGCCATTCTCAACGAGGACCACTTCGGCCTCAAGAAGGTCAAAGAGCGGATCATCGAGTATCTGGCGGTATGCAAGCTGAAGAAATCGATCAAGGGCCCGATCCTTTGCCTGATCGGCCCTCCCGGCGTCGGCAAGACCTCGCTCGGCCGCTCGATCGCCCGCGCGCTCAACCGCAAGTTCGCCCGCATCTCGCTCGGCGGCATGCGCGACGAGGCCGAGATTCGCGGCCACCGGCGCACCTACATCGGCGCCCTTCCCGGCCGTATCATTCAGGCTCTGCGTGACACCGGCACCCGGAACCCCGTCATCCTGCTCGACGAAATCGACAAGATGGGAATGGACTTCCGCGGCGACCCGAGTTCGGCTCTTCTCGAGGTGCTCGACCCCGAGCAGAACCATGCGTTTTCCGACCATTTCATCGCCACGCCGTTCGACGTGTCAAAAGTGCTCTTCCTCACGACGGCGAACGTTCCACACACCATCCCGCCGGCGCTGAAGGATCGCCTCGAGATCGTATATCTTCCCGGATACACCGAAGAGGAAAAAGTCCAGATCGCGAAGAAATACCTGGTTCCCAAGCAGCTCGAATCGAACGGCATCGACAAGTACGATATCACGATCCAAGATTCGGCCATCATCGAGGTCATCCGGAAATACACCCGGGAAGCCGGCGTCCGGAGTCTCGAGCGTGAGCTTGCCGCCGTCGGCCGGAAAGTGGCGCGCAATATCATCGTGAAGCTCCAGAAGTCCGACATCAAGACCAACACGGATGACAGCGATGAAAAGGATGCTCAGGCTGAAGCGGCTTCCGACGCGAAACAGGCGAAGGAGTCGAAGGAGTCGAAGGAGCCCCGCGAAGGGAAGAACGGCGGCGAGGCGAAGGGGGCGAAAATGACCGAAGCCGAACTCGCCGCGCGTGCCGCGATCGGCCCGATCGTCGTCACGGCCGCGAGCATCGAGTCGTATCTCGGCGTTCCCACCTTCCACATCGACAAAAAGGAAGAGAAGGACGAGATCGGCGTCGTCACGGGCCTTGCCTGGACCGAAGTCGGCGGAACGATCCTGCCGATCGAAGTCGCGGTGATGCCCGGCCGCGGGAAGATCATCCTCACCGGCTCGCTCGGCAACGTCATGAAGGAGTCCGTCCACGCGGGCATCTCGTATCTGCGAAGCCACGCGCCCGAACTGAAGATGCGCCCGATCGACTACGAGAAGATCGATCTGCACGTTCACTTCCCCGAGGGCGGCGTTCCGAAGGACGGTCCGTCCGCCGGCATAGCAATAGCGACCGCTATCTACTCCGCGCTGAACGAAGTGCCGGTGAGCAAGGACGTCGCGATGACGGGTGAAATCACCCTGCGCGGAAAGGTGCTTCCGGTCGGCGGAATCAAGGAAAAACTCCTCGCGGCGCACAGACATAATATTCACAATATTATCCTGTCGGCCGAAAACGAGAAGGACCTGACAGAGATTCCCGAGGAAATCCGGAACGTCATGAACATCACCCGCGTGAAGGATGCGTCGGAAGTCCTCAAGCTCGCTCTGACCGGCGAGCCCAAGACCACGCCGCTCGAGTTTCCCGACTGGCCGTTCGGGGGCCCCTCGGGCAGGAAAAAGCGGCTGAAGGACCTCGGTCGCGAGAAGCACGAGAAGGCCATCAACAAAACACGCAAGAAGCGGAGCGCAAGGGTATGACCGTCAAAGTCACTTCCGCCGTTTTCAACGCATGCGTGACGAGCAAGGATGCGTTGCCGACGGACGGCCTGCCTGTCATCGCCCTCGTCGGCCGGAGCAACGTCGGCAAATCGTCGCTCATCAACAATCTTGCCGGCCGCCGAGAGCTCGCGAAAACGAGTTCGACCCCCGGAAAAACCCTCACCATCAACTTCTACCAGTTCAACGAGGCGTTTTATATCGTCGATCTTCCCGGCTACGGCTACGCGAAAGCTTCGAAGATCACGAGAGAACGCATCCAGAAGATGATGGACGAGTTTTTCGAGGCTTGCCCGACGCTCAAGGCCGTCGTGCAAATCATCGATCTGAGGCACTCGCCGAGTTCGCTCGACAAGCAGATGTTCAAGTGGATCCAGGATCAGAACTTCAACTACCTTGCCATTCTCAACAAGGCGGACAAGCTTTCGACCCAGCAACAGATCCGCATGTTCCGCCAGATCATGCGCGACCTCCACACCGACGGCCCCGGCATCGTCTTTTCCGCCCAGACCGGACAGGGAAAGGACGACGTCCTCGAGGCATTCGTCCGGCTTGCGGCGGGCGAGGAGATTCAGCGATCCGTCTCGAAACCGCGCCGCGCCGAACGACAGGGCGACGGCGGCCGGCGCGGCCGGCGTGACCGTAGACCCGGCCAGGCCGATTCCCAGAAGCCCCCTTCCCCCGATGCTCCGCAAGCGGAACAGGCACAACCACCCGCCGCCGGCGATCAACAGCCCCCGCAGGGACAAGGTCAGGGCCGGCAGCGTCCGCAGGGAGGAGGGCAGGGGCCCCTGGGCCCGCGTCGTGAAGGCCAACATCAGCAGGGGCACCAGCGACGACGAGATCGGAACCGCAGAAATGCAGGTCAGAAAACCGAGGGGCGGGATAAAGCCCCGCAACGTCCGAACGATTTGAAACCTGAGGGAGGAGAATCAAAATGAGCAGGATGACGACCGCAACAGCCGCCCTGGCAGTATTGGCACTCGTAGGATTATTTCAGCCGTCCGGTGCGTTCGCCGCACCAACGGCGTTGCTCGAGGCTTCTCGCCTGGTGACGGCGGCTGACGGGTTGGCCGACACCGCGCCCGACGAAGCCGGGAAGATGTATCGCAAGGCGTTTCAGACTGCCCTTTCGCTGACCACGCCCGCGTCCGGAAAGCGCCAGCGGGAAGAGGCGCTCGCCCTCGCCACCCGCTGCATTCACCCCGACCTTTTCGAGGAACTCCGGATCGCGATCGACACGTATCTGTCCCTGTATCCCCACGGTCGCCATGCATGCGACGTCCAGATGCGCAAGGCGCTGATCGAATATGCCGACGGGAACGCCGCCGAAGCCGAAGCCGCCCTTGCAGCCGCGAAATCCCTCGCGAGAGGCTCGAAGCGCGCAAAGCTCGAATCCCTCCAGTTCGACGGCCACCTGACGGCCCACATGTACCGGTCTGCCGAAACGGCCCTCACCGAGATGCCGACACGGAATCGCACGATCCGCCGCGACAAGAAGCGGTTCAAGAAGGGTTCCGAACTCGTCGCCGAGGCGCTCAGCCAGGTTCGTGACGGCAAATTGACCGGCGACAGCGCCATTCGCGCGCTCGAAGAAGCCATCGAAGGCGGGTATTTCGGCGCGGCCGCTCCCGCCGCGGAGCTGGAACTCTCGGCGGCGCTCGACCGGAAACAGCCGGCATACCACCGCTGCGAAGTGAGCTTCATGAACCTGGTGCGCGAGCACCGCCATCACCTTGCACCGAACCAGCGGCTCGAACGGATGGCTGCGTTCCTGAGCGATTATCCGCAGGCCGACGAGGAACTTCGCGGTCGGGCAATGTTCCAGGCCGCGACCGTGTGCCGCTACGAGCTGAGAGACCCGGCCCGCGCGGCCACGTTCATGGAGCAGCTCCAGTCGCTCGAAACCTGGAAAGAGCGCGTCGCCGTCGAGCGGCTTCTCGACATCCTGACCCCTGAAAATCTCGACAAGGCCGAGTTCCGTTCCGCCGTCCGCGCCCTCGTCATCGATCACGCGACGTCGTTCCCCTATGACAACGGCGTTCTGCCGGTCGTGACCATGGAAGCGCTCACGGAACTCGACGCTCTCAGCGCGACCCTCACCGAAGCGAAGTCGGATCTCGGCTCGCTTCTCGAGACGTTCACCAGCACCCTCACCGTCCGCGGCATCCCGATGCAGGCGATCTACCTCGCCGCGTGCGACAACCGCATGCGCGCCTGGGAAACGATCGAAAACGCCGGAAAAGCCGTCGCCGAGCGCGAGAAAAAAATGATGAACGATATTCTTCGGCCGTTCTTCCTGATGACGTCGCCTACGGACAGGCTGCTGATCTCGGCTCTCGCTCTGTATGAGCGGTTCCCGATCAAGGCCATCGACACGCTGCTGGTCTATCTGACCCGGCGGCCCGATTCCCTCAAGTCTCAGCATGCGCTGGCTCTGCTGGCCGATCTGTATAAGCAACACGGCGATTATATCGAAGCGCAGTCCGTCTGGAGCACCCTCCGAAAGTTCTACCCAAAATCGCTCTGGACCAAATAACTCGGGAGTAACTCATGAATCGGTTTCTTTCCTTGACGGCGATGCTCGTCGCCCTGTCTGTAACCCTGCATGCGGAAGGTCTGTTCGAATACAACGGCTTGTTCCCTTCCGACAGGCCCGCCGAGGCCGCGATCAGCAACTACATGCTGATCGACAAGCCCCGCCAGATCGAGTTCGAAGTCATCGACCGTCAGGGGAAACCGTGCCAGACCGTGAAGGTCGTCGAGATCGTCCTGACGTCCGACACCTCCATCCAGAAGAAATCCGACGCGGGACTGAAAACGGTCGACCTCCCCGAACCGGGAATCTACGAAGTGAAAGTGCGTCCCTCGGCCGATGCGCCGGGAGAAATTGGCTTCACCCTCCGGGTGAAGGATACGGGAAAGTCGCCGCAGGTCACGGATACTGCCTCGTCGACGCAGGCGCCAGTCCCGGCACCCCAGGCTTTGCAGCAGGCAACCGCTCCGTCGGAAACGTATCTTCCGCTCCCGGTCGCGACGCAGACTCCGATAGAGCCGCCTTCCGTCTCCGTACCGGCGGCGGTCGGTCCGGTTCCGGCCGATTCAACCGGTCCCGTCATGCTCATGCCCTCGGGAAACGGGTATGCGGATCCCTTCAAGCCGATCGAACTGCGCTTCGGAGCGGACATTCCCGAGGGAACCCCGCTCGAGGCATGTATGCAGGTTTTCGTGCTCGATGCGAAGGGCGTTGAACAAACGGCGCAGGGGCAGTGTTTCCCGGCAGGCACCCGGGGCGTCCGATTCATCCCGGCCGGTCTCATCAACGGCGCGGTGTACCACGTGCGCGCCATCGATCCGCAGTCGCGCCGGCGCCTGGCCGACTTTTCCTTCCCGACCTTTCCGGAAGTTCGCCTGACGATGGCCCGCGGCGATGCAGGCGACGTGCGCCTCGAGATCACCTGGTCTCCGCTCAGCGGACTGATGCCGAGCGCGGAAGGCCAGGTCATCCGTCTCGATATGACCGAGCTTGCCGTCCAGTCGTCGGCAGGCGACATCATCACCTTCGCGATGAAGCCCGATCTGCCTCCGTTCGGAAACGTGAACGGTATCGAATACCGCGCCCAGCCCTGGCGGTTCACGATGACCATTCCCCCCGAACATCTTCAGGGCGCGACCCAGTTGATGGCATCCCTGCGGGTTCCGCTGGCGGGCTCGGAAAAGCCGGTCGACGTCGTGAAGTCCACGCTCGCGTTCGCCGGCCCGACCCAGACGGCGGCATTCGGGTCGTCGGTTCAGCCGGTCATCCCGGAAACGCCGATCGTTGCCTCGGCTTCGGCCGGTGACCCGCCCGTCGCGTCTCTTCCCGAGGTCGACATCGCGACCCTGACGGGGCCGGCCGACCAGGCGGCGCAGGCAAGCCCGGCGATCGACGTTCCTGCTCCGGCGGCCGCTTCCCAGGCGTTCGAATCGACTCTTCCCGCTCCCGAAGTTCTTTCCATCCCGCCGGTCGTTCCGTGTGAAGATCCGGGAGCATCGGCAACGCTGACGATCCTGAAAAAGTTTGTGGTTGGAGAGGGCGGCCCCAACGATGCGTTCAGCTGGCCGAAAGGAATGACATGGGCTGAGGACGGGACCCTCTGGGTCGTCGACAGTCAGAACCGCCGGCTCTTGCGGTTCATCGACGACGGCCGCCTGATCACCGCGCTTGGAAAGAAGGGGAAGGGGCCCGGAATGCTTGGCCTGCCCATCGACATCTCCGTCGCCACCTCCGGGATCGTCGTGTCCGATACGGCGGCCCATACCGTTCATCTGTTCGATGCCGACGGAACCTTTATCCGCGCGATCGGAACCTGGGGCACAAAGACGGGGCAGCTCGACCTGCCGCACGGCGTCTTCATCGACGGCGACCAGGTCTGGGTGACGGACCGCGGCAACACGAAGATCCTCCGGTTCGGCCTCGACGGCGTCTATCGAGGAGGCTTCGGAAAGAAGGGCGAGCTCGACGGCTACATCACCGAGCCCGTCAGCGTTCGAATAGCGAATGATATTGTTTGGGTGCTCGAAGGCAAGAATGGCCGAGTCCAGAAGTTTTCCCGAGACGGGAAAGCCCTCGGCTCTTTCCCGACCTCCTCAAAAGATCCCGTCGCGCTCGAGATCGACCCCTGGGGCTATATCTGGGTCGCCGACGGGGAAGGCCACCGTATCATGCGTTTCGACCAGGCGGGGCGACTTCTGCTAAGAATCCAGCCCCCTGCCGGCGGACGGCAGTGGATTCCGACGTCCGTTGCGGTGCGACGTGACGGAATGATTGCCGTCGGTGACGGCGAGGACCGGTCGGTGCACCTCTACCGACTCACGAAGCCCTGAGTCGATGCGCCCCGAGGCAAATACAATGTATCGGAAGATGCCGGCGAACACGCTCCTCGTGTGGGCTCTCATTTTCTTCCAGGCGGTGATCTGTTTCGGTCAGACCGCAACCGGTACCGTCCAGGCGGAATGGCATGTCGCATCGTTTTCCGGAGGGGTGACGATCGAACGGTCGAGCCGCTCGACCGAGGCGATGTCGGAGAGCCGGAACGCGCCGATATGGATCGGCGAAAAGGTCGATACCCGGGAAACCGGTCAGGCCAGGATCGACGGGCCGGACGGGCACCAGATCAGACTCCGCGAGCGGACGAAGATTCGGCGTGCCGACGTTTCCGCCTGGGAGGTCGAGTCCGGCCTGGCCGGCTTCCGGTTCGAACAGACGGCCGGTGAGCCTCCTCTAAACCTCGTTCTGTCGCCATGGGCGAAGGTCGAGTTCAGATCGGGCATCGTCATCGTGAAGGTCGCCCCGTATCTTACACGCGTGGCCGTCCTCAAGGGAACGGCCGAGGTAACGGGGCAGGGGGGCCTGACGCGCACGCTCGGGCCGAAGCAGGAATGCGCCGCCGTCCCCTCGGCCATCTCATCCGTCTACGAAGCCACCGACGATCTCTACTTCGCCTGGTATTGGGACAAACCCTGAGACGAAACACCCAGGGCGCGTTTCACACAGCGCCCCTCCGTTGGCAATCGAGCGTTTCAGTGCGTAGGAGCGGGGTTGAAACCCGCTCTGTCGCAACAATGCGAAGCATGTTCAATTGAACACGTCGGGGAAAACGTGGATGTTGCGTCGTTTCAGCACGTCGTTTTCATACGTGTCGGCGATGAGATGAATCTCCCAGCGGCCGCTTCGCGGGCTGATCGATTCGCGGATGCTTCCCGAGTAGGTGTTGGGGATGCTTTCGTAATAGACGAAATTGCTGGAGCTGTCCAGAAGCCGCATGAAGTATTTCACGACGCCCACGCCGGGAAGCGGATCGTAATAGATCGCGGCCTGCTGACCGTCATACTCGAGGCGGGGCGTTCCCGAGAAGTTGTTCGAAAGCGTCCAGGAGAGATTTTCGACGAGAAGGGCGTTCGTCTCGCCGTTCCTGGTGTATTTTAACGTATAATTTCCGATATTGAACGAGTTCAGGCCGCCGACGAGGGTGGTCTCGTATCGCATGAGGTAGTTGTTCAGACGAAGCGTGTCGGAAATGCGGGTGCCTTGGGCGTTTTCGATCCAGCCGCCCGTGACACCGTCGCCGCCCGCGTAGGCGAACATGCCGTCACGGTCGTTGGCGCCCTCCTGGGTGATGCGCACGGGAACGATGCCACCCCTGAAGGGCCCGGTGGAGGCGGAACCTCCGCCGTTCCCCCCGCACCCGGAAGCCGCGACGACCGATACCAGAACGAATATCAGGAAAAGCCGTTTCATATCGTATTGCACGATAGCACATTTCCGAAATCCGGTGTAGGGGCGCTTCGCGAAGCGGCCGTACTTGACATGTGGGAATGCTGCCGATAGCATCTTAGCCC
Source organism: Candidatus Ozemobacteraceae bacterium (assembly GCA_035373905.1). Taxonomy (NCBI): domain Bacteria; phylum Candidatus Rifleibacteriota; class Candidatus Ozemibacteria; family Candidatus Ozemibacteraceae; species Candidatus Ozemibacteraceae bacterium. Next base: position 31,841 of record DAOSOK010000038.1, read on the forward strand.
ATGCGCATTCTTCATTCCCTCGAAGGTCACACCTGGAGCGGCGGGCAACAGCAGGCGCTTCTTCTGGCAATGGGCCAGGCCGCGCGAGGTCACGACGTCCTCCTGATGTGCCAGCGAGGAAGCGAGCTCGAACGGCGAGCCTCCTCACACGGCGTGCGACTTCGCCCCCATGACTACCGCGGCGAACTCAACCCCGTGTCCATCGCCGGACTTGCAAATGCGTTCAGGGAATTCCGACCCGACGTGGTGAACGTCCACCGCGCCTGGGCCCATACCCAGTGGGCGCTCGTGGCGCTTGTGCATCGGTTCCGCGGCCTGATCGTCACCCGCAGAGTGCTCTTCAGGCCCGATTTCAATCCTGTCAGCCTCGTGAAATATCGGACCCCGGCCGTCCGAGGCTACATCGCCGTCAGCAGGGCCGTCGCGGACCGCCTGAAAGAGATCGGGGTGGAGGAGCGCCGGATCCGCGTCGTGTATTCGGCGACCGATACGAACCGGTTCAGTCCGGCTTCGCGCGAGCCTCTGTCCGGCCCGTGGCCCGTTCCGGAACACGCTCCCGTCGGCCTCTTGGTGGGAAATTACCATCGCAACAAGGGCCACGACCTCCTGCTGGGGGCGTTCCCGAAAGCCGCGGAAGGCTGGCCCGCCCTCCATCTCGTCATCGCCGGAAACGGCACCGATTCGGGGCCGCTGCCGGCGAAACTGGAGGGACACCCCCTGCGTGAACGTATACATATACTTGGCTATAGAAACGACGTGCCGGCGCTGATCTCCCGCTCGACCTTCACCGTCAACGCCTCCTACGAGGAAGGATTTTCGGGGACCGTCCGCGAGTCACTCTCGATGGGCGTTCCCGTCCTCGCCTCGGATATCCCGGCGAACCGCGAGATGAACGAACTCGTTCCGATCAGCCTCTTCGAAAGCGGAAACGAAGCCGATCTCGCACGCGGCATCCTCTCCATGAACGTGCGGGAGCGGCCGGAGGAACGCCTGAGACGTCGGGAAGCGGCCGTCGACTTTTTCTCCCGGGACTCCATGGTCGATGCGACGCTCCGCGCCTATCGCGATCTCGGCATCCCGGCCTCATGAACCGATCCGTTCCCGTCCTGTATTATCATCGCGTCGGCGCCCCGGACCCGATCCATCTCAGCGTTCCGACTCCCTTGTTCGCAGCGCAGATGGCCTATCTCGCACGGCACGGCTGGAAAACGCTCACGATGCGCCAGTTGATCGATCATGTGACGGGAATTGCGCCGGCGCCACGGAAGTCACTCGCGATCACCTTCGACGACGGGTTTCGCGACAACCTCACGGAAGCGATGCCGATCCTCAAACAACACGGTCTGCGGGCGACCGTGTTCGCCGTCGGATCCCTCGTGAGGCCCGATTCGTCCCCTCCCGCTCGGGAACATCGCCCGTTCACGACGGCTCACACGGCGGCCCGGAGGGGAGACCTCGGCGATTTCCTTTCGGAGGCCGAACTCGACCTGCTCCTGGAAAACGGAATCGAGACACATTCGCACGGCTGGGAGCACTCACAGGCCTTCTGCGGCTCCCGAATCACCGGCTTCTATCCGCGAACGGACGACCACTGGGCGATTCCTCCTGCCTGGCGTGGAGTCCCCGACGTTTCGGATCTTCCCGTGTTTCCCAGAAAACCCGGTCTTGTTGTGAATGCCTGGGTTCCGAACAAGGAGCGGTTCAGGCGGCTTTTGGAAGCAGGAGATACGCATATGACGATCGGAAGCGAGCTCGAATCCGGGTTTTTCGAGATCGAAACGGATGCCCAGCGTGAACGGCGCGTGCGAGACGATCTCTCGAAATCGAGGCAACGGTTCGAACGTTGGCATGAGTCCGGTTGCGACGTCTTCTGCTGGCCCTGGGGGGCCCACGACGAGTTGACGCGGCGGGTCGCCCGCGAGGTCGGCTACCGGGGGGCGCTCGCGACATCGACGGGGGCGAACGCGGTCGGAATAGACCCCTTCGCGATTCACCGCTTTCCCGTGAAAAAAAGCGGACTGGCGCGGTTCGTCGTCGGTTTGTGGCTGAGAGCGCATCCCGTTGCGAGCCGTGTGTACGGGTTTCTGCGGGGACGCGTCTGAATCTTGTGATATAATGGAAACATGATTCTCCATCCAGACGAGATCATCAAGAAAGCGCAGAAATGCCTGAAGGAAGGCCGGAATCCGGCGAGCGCCCTGTCTGCGATCGGCATGGCCTATTTCGAAAAGGGCCTTCTCGACAAGGCGATTTTCTATTACCAGAAGGCCCTCGAGCGCGACCAGGCCTTCGCGCCTGCCTATGCCGGCCTCGGCATCGTCTACGGGAAAAAAGGCCTCGTGACCGAATCGGTCTACAACCTGAAGGAGGCCATCCGCCTCTCTCCCGACTGCGCCCTGCTGTACAACTGGCTCGGCGACGCATACTTCGACCTCGGCCGAACCGAGGACGCGATCAGGGAATACGGCAAGGCCACCGAGCTCGACTCCCTCGACTCGAACGCCCACAACGACCTCGCCGACGCCTACCGGCGGAAGGGAGATTTCGCCCAGGCCCTCGATTATTATCAGAAGACTCTCGAGATCGATCCGTCCGACACGAACGCCATCCTCGAAAAGGCCCAGGTGCTCCTGCATCTCGACCGGCGCGACGAGGCACGCGCTCTGCTGCTCGACATGGTCGCCCGGTTCCCCGAGTCGGAAGACACCAAAACGGCGAAAGTCGTTCTGGGCGCGCTTTTTACACAGGAAGGCGATTACATCTCCGCCCGCGACTACCTCGTCCAGGCCGCTAAAGACTACCCGTTCAACCCGACGATCCAGTTCCATCTCGGTCTCTGCGATCTGATCCTCGACGAACCGGAAGCGGCGAAGGCGCATCTTCAGCGCACGGTCGATCTCGATCCCGCGAACGTCCGCGTCGTCAAGCTGGTCCAGCAGCTCAGGAAACGTTCCGTATGACGCGGACATCGATCGGCCGCACCGGCATGGTGCTCGTCGTGGTCGCCGTCGGCCTCATCTTCGTCACGATCTTTTTTGCCACGATGATCGGCCGCGTCAGACACGAAACGGGGCTCACCGCTCGCGCGTCGATCAACGAGCGCCTCTACCAGATCGCAACGGCGATCGGGAGGCTGACCGTCCGCAAGCTGCAGCGCGATTTCGAGACGTACGACAAGAAATCCGAAGAGAACATCATGGACATGGTGTTCAACGGCAAGAAAAAGATCAAGGACGTCTCATACGACGATGTGATCGGCGAACTCGACGTCGTGAAGCAGATCCGAGAGGAGTTCAAGTCACGCTGGGGGGAGCTCGACATCGCCGTGAAATACAGCGTCGAGATACCCGATAAAAACAATTTCTCTTCCTATATGGCGGGCCTCGAAAACTCCCCATTCGAGAGATATGGATATATATCAGCCGATGTCGTCGTCACCCACAGAAACCACCGGAAGCACTGCAAGATCAGCAAGCAGTTCCTGCTGACCCGCCTGTTCGCGGCGCCGTTCCACCGGTTCACCTTCTTCGTCAGCAACGCGGCCTCGATCGACCCCGACAAGCTCAACCGGCTGAAGGAGATCCACGACGACGGAACCGTCGTCGACGCCGATCCGCCGCTCCAGTTGTTCAACATGCGCATCACGGGGAACCAGTCCCTTCCGCGCGTCCAGTTCAATCCGGGGACCCCTCCGGTCGTCGAGACCGCCGATGACCTCAACCAGAACGGATGGGTGTATCTTGGCGGCTCCGGAAACAGCGGCGAAGGCATCACCCTGAAAATCATGTCCGGCTCCCAGGGAAAGATGCCCGACGACGCCTCCGATTCGAGCAACAAGAACAAATACGGCGAGTATTTTCATTGCTATTATACGGATCAGTCCCTCGGCTGGCGCGGATCCCAGATGTGGACCCAGTGGCTGGCTTCCCACGGCGTTCCCGAGGCGAACCCGCCGGTGATGAAGATCTGTTACGTCGATTACGGCTTTTTCAGCCATGTCGGCGGAAGCCCGCCCATCCCGATCGAAAATCTCGAGGCGCCGCCCATGTCGGGGCAAAACCTCTTCGCAGGCTTCAAAACCGACATCACGAAAGCCAGTGCCCTGCACCTCTTCGGCACCCCCGAACTCTGCACCCCGACCCTCGTCTTCGGAAAGGTAAAGCGCAAATATCTCCGCATCTGGGCCTTTCTCTTCGGAGGAAACGTCTGGCCGTTGAAATACATGTCTTCGGGGGAATATCTCGGTTTCGCATCGTCCATCAACACATGGATCGATACGCTTTCCGGCAACTACGATCAGTCGAAACAGGCCGTCAATACGATCCTCAGCCCGGATCCCGCCACGAACAAATCCGTTCTCGAATACGACCGATACAAGAACAGCCTGGCTCCGTCCTATCTTGTACCCTCTTCGGACCGCCCGATGTGCTACCTGGATGCACTCGTGAACCTTGCGAAACCACACACCGTCCAGGCCTGGAACAGCATCGAAGCGTTACAGCAGAACGACTATGTGCGGGACGGCCCGACGAAGCTCTGCGTTCCCGATTACGAGTTCAAATCCGATGAAAATCTGCACTACACGGGAAGAGTGAATGCGATCAAGGTCGATTCAAGATATTTCGACGCCCTCAAACAGCGAACGAGTTTTCTCATCACCCAGAAACCGGCAGGCAACGGCGTCCTTCCCCTCTCGAAATGCACCTTCTTCCAGGACGAGTTCATCGACACATCGACAAGCCTCCCGAACGGGAAGAAGGCCTGCTACCTGAACCAGATCATCGGGTTCGATTCTTCTGTCGAGATCGACGAGCCTCTGCTGATGCTGAAGGGCGGCATCATCTGGTCGAAGAAGGACATCATCATCTCGAAGCCGGTCATCAACCCGATGGTATATCCAGGCGTTTATAACATCAAGACGCCCGACAACTTCGGGTGGCTCACCCTCGTGGCCGGGGGAAACATCATCATCCGTACTGGCGGCTTCCCCAGCGGGGAGACGAAGGGATACCCCGAGCTTCACGCGTTCCTGGTCGCCTGCAACGGCGGTTCCGGCAAAGTGCTCACCGACAAGCCGGTCCACCTGATCGGCGGGGTTGCCGTCGACGACATGGCGCCCCTGATCGAAAAGGGCGGCATCATCGAATGGGGCTTCATGCGCGGGGAGCTCTGCGAGCGGTTCAATGCAAACGGCAAGAACGACATGACGAGCGAGGATTTCCACGGTCTCTCCATGGGCCCCATGGACGGGGAATACGTCTACGAACAATGAGAAAACTTTTGTCGCCGACGCGAGTATAAGAAGATGGGAAACGATCAACGCTCTGATGCCGAGGTGGTGTCGGCCGTTCTCGAAGGCGACACCGACCAGTTCGGCATCATGGTGGAAAGGTACGAGCGGCTCATGTACAGCTACCTGCTGTCCCAGGTCCGAAGTCTGCCCGAGGCTGAAGATATCGCCCAGGAGGCCTTCATCAAGGCGTTCCGGCACCTGTCTTCGTTTGATGCCTCGCGCAGGTTTTCCGCCTGGCTGCTGAAAATCGCCCGAAACGTCATGATCGACCGTTTCCGGAAACAGCGGAACGATCCTCCCATCGCCACCGTCCCGGAAGAATGCATCGCTCGAATGAATTCTCCTCTTCCCAGGAACGATCCGGCGTCCCATGCCGAGATGCACGAGGAGTTCCGGCGCACGTTCCGCGACATCCTCGACCTGCCGGAAGACCTTCGGACACCGCTCATGATGCGCATCCTCCAGGATCTCCCCTACGAGGAAATCGCCGACGTTCTCGACCTGCCCCTCCAGACCGTGAAAAACCGCATTTTCAAGGCGCGCCAGGCACTGCGCGGAAAGCGGGATGCAGAACATGTCATGTGAACGCGAAGAACTGCTGAGCAGATATATTGACGGAGACGTGACCGCCCAGGAATCCTCCGAAATCCGGCGGCATCTTTCCGCGTGCCGCGACTGTCAGGCAGCCTTCCACGAGATCCGGCAACGGGAAAAATCCCTCAAGGACGTCCTCCAGCCCGTGATCGAATCGATGCGCCTGCGCGATCTCGTCATGCGAAGAATCGCCGCCGAAGGCCTCCGGCCGGAACCCGCCGCTGCCGGCCGGCAAGTCCCGCCGGCCCGGGCATCCAGGCTCCTCGCCTACGCCGTTGCGTTCATGCTCGTCGTTGCCTGCGGCCTCATCTTCCACCTGAACGTACCCCGCGGTACGCAGGATAGCCAGCAACTCGACATGATCGTCGTGATGGGCCTGGGCGACCAGTCCTCCTTCGGGCGAAAGGTTCTGGCGCGCGGAAGCACCTGTTACGGTCAGCTCGGAGAGGGATTTCCCGTCCGGGGCCGGATGGCGATCTTCGTGAACGGCCAGCGAATCGCCCCGGTCGTTCTCGACGGAAGCGCGACGATCGTGCTCCGAACGGCCGCCATCGACTGGATTTCCGGCGAAGCCGTCGTCGAAACTCCTGCGGCGCCCGAGTTCACCCTGACCGTCGGTGATGACCGCATCAGAATGGCCGATGCCACCCTCGAGATCACCGGAACGGCGGCATCGAATGCCGTGCGACTCCGCCGGGGCACGGCGTTCCGCTTCCGGAGGGGGGGCTCTGAACCCCTCCCGCTCGCCGTTCCTGCTCCCCCCCAGACGCCCGAAATATCCACCGGCGTGGTGGTCGTCGCTTCTGAAACCGCTTCCGACTCCATTCACCGGCTGGCGCCCGCGGACGAAACGTCGCCCGTCGCCTCGCCGGCGGAACCTTCGCCCGATGCGTTCCACTCACACGCTCAGACTCCCGCGAGCGTTCAATCCACGCCAAGAGAAGACCCGGAACCCGTGATCAGCCCCTTTGGCGGCCGCCCGGTCACGAAGCTGGAGGGCGAATGACCAGCCTGACTCGCCGGCAACCCGGCTTTTCCATGCTCGAGATCCTCGTGGCTCTCGTCTTCGTGAGTTTTGCGTTCCTTCCCATCTACAACATGTTCCGGTTCGGCACGCGCGGCGTAGTCAGCAACGCGCGCGAAATAGAGGAAACGAACTATGCTTCCGACCTGATCAACTTCATGCGCGACCGGAAAGCCTCCGAACTCGACGCGATCGTCACCGAGCCCGCAGGCAAACTGAAGACGCTGAACAACGACAAGGAAATCATGGATTTTCTGAACAAGATGAGCAAGCCGCCAGGCTCGAAACCCGCCATTCCGCCGATCGAAAACAAGGAATACACGCGCAGCATGTCGATCACGAAATACAAGGCGACGAGCACGAAGCTCCTCGGCAAGCTGATGGACTATTTCAAGAAGCGGGGCGAGGTGCCGAACTATCTCGTCTCCGTCAGGGTTGCCCACGTTCGGGCGGGATCCGTGAACGCTGACGACGAGGTCGTTCTGTACACCATCGTCATGGATTGAAAGGCGATATGAAACGAAAACAGGGATTCACGCTGGTCGAGGTGATGGTCGTCGTGATCGTCGGCGCCCTCGTATCTGGCGTCCTTTACAAGATCATGGCCGGCACCTTCGGCACGTTTTCCAAAACCCAGATGAAACTGACGAACCTGAGGGCCGGCAGTATCCTGATGGAATATCTCAAGACCGACATCCGTCTTGCCACGCCCGATGCGCCGACGATCGAAAAATCCGGCGACGATCTGACCTTCAAATTCAACACGAAAAAAGACGGTTCCGTCATCCCCATCACCTACGAATACGAAAACGGTTCAGTCCGCAGGGCCGGCGATACGCGCGACCGCATCATCAGCCAGGCAAAGGTCGCAAGCTTCTCGATCACCGAGGAGTCGAACGATTTCGGGAAGTATCTGAACATCACGATCATCGTCGATGACGAACGCGATGACGCGAAGCGCACGACGTCGAGCCGCGAGAACAAGGTCACGCTCCGCGCGGCGCTGTTTCCAAAGTTTTTCAAAACGGCCGGCCAACTGGACGAAGCCGAAATCTACTGGAACGCTGCACGAACCAAGGGAACGACAGGAGGAAGCTCATGATGAACGTGAAACGGGAATGTCTGACCGGTGCTCTCATGCTGGTGCTGTTCGCATCGCTCGTCGGAACGTCGCCGGCCATCGCCGGAACGACCTACACCATGAAGGAAGGCGACACGCTCTGGGAACTCTCCGCCAAATATTACAATGATCCGACCCTGTACCCCGTATTCCTCGAGGTGAACAACATCGACAACCCCCGGATGATTCCGGTGGGTCGCGAAATCATCATTCCGTCCTTCGACGATATGAAGAAGGTCGCCCAGGAAGTCGACCCGGCGAAACGCAAGAGTCTCATCAGCAAGCTTTCCTCGAACGCCGGCTCGAGTTCGAGTTCGAGTTCGGAATCCAAGACCGGTTCCGGCTCGAAAAAAGAGCCCCTCAAGGACGAGGACGGCCGGGAACTGAAACCCGTCGACCCCAAGTCGGTTTCGATCCTGAAAATCCTGGGTGGGAAAAAAGTCGATCCGAAGAATATCAAGGACGACCAGGCCCCCGCAACATCGAACGAACGCTGATCTGGAGTTTTCTAGCCACATCGCCCCGCCGCACGAGCGGCGGGTTCCTTTTTGTCCGTCGTACCCTTGCGCCTCAGGTTCCTTGACAGGGTACGATTTCGTTCGTAGAATTGAAATATCCTTTTTCCGCCTCGTATGATGAGCTGATAAGAACGTAAGGAGTATTGATGATGAAACGGGGTTGGTTTATTGCTTCATTTGCAGCTTTTTTCACGGCATCGATGGTCTGCGCGGAGACCCCCAAGTCTCTCGTGAGATTCGACGGGCTCACCAGAAAGACCGTAGCTGAAATCGGCATGGCGGGATACGACGTGGCGAAGGCCGGTCCCACGTTCGCCGAAGTCGTCGTCGATGCGCAGGAATTGAAAACCCTGACGAAGAAGGCCGCATCGGTCAAGACCCTGATCCCCGACCTCGACGCCTATATCGCCTCCATCCTCAAGAAACAGAAAAAGGGCGCCGAATATTATACCTTCGAACGCATGACGTCCACCCTCCAGAGCTGGGCGGAAACGTATTCGTCGATCGCCCGCCTGGAGTCGATCGGCAAAAGCTGCGAAGGCCGCGATATCTGGGCCATGAAAGTCAGCGACAATCCCAACCTCGACGAAAAAGAACCCGCCGTCATCATCATGGGCGCGCATCATGCCCGCGAATGGATCTCGGTCGAGGTGCCGATGGCTGCCCTCAAGTTGTATCTCGAGTCCTACGGCAAGGACGAGAAGCTCACCCGCCTCGTGAACGAGCGCGAGGTTTGGTTCGTGCCGATGGTGAACCCCGACGGCGTCACCTTCTCGCAGCTCAAGTCGAAATACTGGCGCAAGAACCGCCGCAACAACGGCAACAATGTGTTCGGCGTCGATCTGAACCGCAACTACGGCTACCAGTGGGGAAACGTCGGCGCCAGCAACAGTCCGTCCGCCGATACGTATCACGGTACCGGCCCCTTCAGCGAGCCCGAGGCGCAGGCGGTCAAGGCTCTCTACGAGCGCGAACATTTCCAGGCCGGCGTCTCCTTCCACAGCTACTCCGAGCTGATTCTTTACCCGTTCGGATACGGCTACAACATCCCGTGTCCCGATGAGGCCACGCTCAACAAGCTCGCGAAGGAAATGTCCGCCTTCAACAAATACACGCCCCAGAACAGCGCCGAACTGTATCCCGCCATGGGCGATTCCGACGACTGGGCCTACGGCGACCAGAAGGCCCTTGCGTTCACGTTCGAACTCGCCAAAACCTTCATTCCTGCCCCAACGGAGATTGCTGGCATCAACAACCTGAATGTTCCCGCCTTGATGCACCTGATCGACAAGGCCGGAACCTACGCGATCACCACCCCCACCGGCAACGAGGAGTTGGCGGCCCATCTCGACCTGAACGACGCCCTCCAGGCGATCGCCGACGGTAACGCGATCCTGTCGGCCACGACCCAGGAATCCGCGAAACTCGCCGTCAGCGACAGGCTTCTCCGGGTCGGAAAGCGCGCCGCCGAGTTGGTCGCCGCCGACATGCTGAACGGGTCCGGCGCAGCGCTCGAAAAACTCGCTTCCGCACGCGGTGCCGGATACGTGTTGCCGCTGCTCAGGGCACGGATCAACTTCGAGATCGGCCATGGAGCGAAGATCGACGGTGAGATGCTCAGGAGACTCGAAGCCGTCCGCTGACCTCTTTACAACGAAAAAGTATGGTATACTGAGACCACCGAAAGGTGGTCTCTTTTTCTGGCATGACGACAGGCACGACGACATTATCGAATATCGCACTCTTCACCGGATACAGCCATATCGGCTCGTGTCGGGAATTCACCTGGATCCCGGGCGACGTGATCGGGAAGCAGCAGATGCCCTCCAGGTTCATCATCCGCGGCCTCAAGTGCGAGTATGACGTCGAGGCCCTGATGATTCGGAAAGACCTGTATCTTCGCACCGATTCCGGCAAGGAATACGTCGTCAACAACTTCCAGATTACAGACATCAACGACGTCGACAATATCATCGGTTTCGCAGAGAATTTCGCGCTTCTGTTCGAGAAGTTCCCCGAGATGAAAACCATGATCGAGGGCGAGAACGTTGCGATCACGAAACAGACCCAGGTGATGGCCTTCAAGGTCGTGTCGACCGTCGTGAACAGCGTCAGGGCCGGCCAGCCGATTGATTCGGGCGCCTCGAAGGAAGTGGCGAACGAGCTCGTCAACGAGATCATCCAGGCCCCGGACGCGATCGTGAATCTCGTCGACATCAAATCGTTCGACGATTACACCTTCACCCACAACATCAACGTCGCGACCCTCTCGATCCTGATCGGGCAGGTGATGCAGATCCCGAAACCCGACTTGCAGGAACTCGGCACCGGCGCGCTTCTTCACGACGTAGGGAAATTGAAGGTGTCGCTTGCCATCCTCAACAAGGACGGCAAGCTGACCGACGCCGAGTTTGCCGAGATGAAACGTCACCCCACCTACGGCTACGAGATCCTGTGCCGTTCCGGCGACATCTCGGAACGCTCCCGCATGGTCGCGCTGCAGCACCACGAAAAATTCAAGGGCGGCGGGTATCCCAAGTCCCTCAAGGGAAACGATATTTCGCTGTTCGCCCGCATCACCGCGATTGCCGACGTCTACGACGCCCTCACCACCGATCGACCCTACCGCGTCGCGATGACCCCCTACGACGCCATCAAGATCATCATGAGCGGCGTCGACACCCAGTTCGACCCCGAAGTCCTCAAGCATTTCATCAAGCGGTTCTCGCTGTATCCGAACGGCAGTCTCGTCAAACTCAATGACGGCTCGATCGGGATGGTTCTCAAGATCAACCAGAACGCCGTTCTCCGGCCGACGATCAAGATTCTCCGCGATGCGAAGGGCGTCCGGACGAAAGGCCGGGTCGAAGTCGATCTGATGGAAGAAAAGTCCCTGTTCATCGCCGGACCCGCGACGCAGGAAATGCTCAACGTGACTTCCCAGTCCCCTCAGCCGGCGCAGACGCCGGCGTAGCGCGGCACCAGAGGCTCGCCCCATGCGTTCGCATCTCGACACCTTCCGCGCGATCCGGGGCGGAGCCAATGGCATGGCCTGCAATATATATATAATATTATATATCGTGCTGCTGGTGTCGGGCGGCGGATTTTCCTCCGTAGCCCAGGAGCCGGAAACGGCGAGTTCCTCCGACGTCCTGGCCAATATCGACCGTTTTCTCTCCGAAGGACTCGAGGAAGAGGCGAGCGCCACGACCGGAGTTGCCGCCGGACCGGCCTCCTCAACGATGAAAGACACATACGCCGGCGAGTCTGCGACGGAAGGCAAAGCCGCGACCGAGTCGGCTCGGCCGGACGAGTCTGACGCTCCGGAAGGCTGGATGCCGCTTCCCGTGCTGCCGCCCGCCCCGCGGACGCCCGCCTCCGAGATCGGAAAGACCGTCCGGCCCGAAGGAGAAGGGACCCTCGAGGTCGTCGTGACGACCGTGCGCGAAAAAACGCCGCGACAGGTCTCGATCATGCCGGACCGCATCGAGCTCTGGGCGCAGGACCGCCTCCTCGCTTCCCTCGAAAACGGAGAGCCCGGCGTCGAGAATGCATTCCATCGCCGGACCTTCTCCTTCCCGCCGCTGACGCTTCCCGCCGGCTACTATTTCCTGACGATCCGAGGCTTTGCCGAAGGCTTCGTCACCCGCGAGCGCAAATGGAAAGGAAAAACCGTCCAGATCGGCATTCACGACGGAAAAACGACGAAGCTCCGGGAAGCCCTTTCCATGTTCGTATGGTAGAAGAAACGAACGATTTCACGATTCCTGGAACCCAGGACTCCCCGGCGAAGTCTAAGGATATCGAGGCCGGGGAAAACCTGGAGCGAGAGCTCATCCGGCGGGCCGCCGCAGGACATCGCCCCTCGTTCGACCGGCTTGCGGCCGGATACCATCAGGCCGTCTACAGGGTTGCCTATCGGTTCTTCAACGACAAAGAAGACGCATGCGATGCGACGCAGGAGGTGTTTCTCAAGGCATGGCGGTCGATCGGTTCGTTCGAGGGGAGGTCGAGCTTCAAGACGTGGCTTCTGCGGATTGCCGGCAATACCTGCATCTCCCTTTCGCAGTCGCGGGCCAGGCAGAAGAAATCGTTTCTCGAGTCGATCATCGACTGGTTTTCGAAACGCCCCGAAGACGATCCGGCCGACATCGTCGTCGAACAGGAATACCAGGCAGAACTCCGCCAGGCGATCGAGCGGAACATCGCCAAACTCCCCGAGGCCTATCGAATGCCCGTCATCCTGCGCGACTTGGAAGGGTATTCGCATGACCAGATCGCCGAAGTCCTCGACATCAGAGAGGGAACCGTCAAGTCGCGCATTAATCGCGGCCGCAGGCTGTTACAGGAAGCCCTGGAGCCGCTTCTTCGGCAGAGGAGCAGAACATGAAATGCACCCGGCTTGAGGATTGGTACGAAAAACACGGCGACGACCGCCCGGACGACTCGTTCCGGGACGTGATCGCCCATGCACGCGGCTGCCCCGAATGCGCCGCCGCCATGGCGAACCGGGCCTTTCTCCTCGAGACGATGCATGAGATGCCGGCCCCCGCGGCACCCCACGATCTCGCGGCGCGCATCGGCCAGTTTATCGACATCGAAGAGGGCGAACCCGACGATCCGGCATCCGCGCCCAACTTGCTCGATTCGTTCATCGAGGCCTGGTTGCGCCCCGTGCAAACGGCGCTCGTCGCAGCCTGCGTCGGGACCATCGTCTGGATCGGCATTGCAGACGTCCCCCGCCAGGCCCCGGCTCGATACCAGATCGCCCGGTTCTCCGGGGCATCCGAACGCCATCTCCCGGAACACCAGAGCATGGGGCGGGCTCCGGATGAACGCGGCAGGTCGACTTCCGCGGCGGGCCAGGCGCTTACGAAACTGAGTGAGGAAGACGTCGCAGCCTTCATGCGGAAGATGAACGAATACCGCCGAAGCCACCCCGAAATGGACGATCCCGAATCTCGCATGCCCGCCGGCATGCTCGCGGCCGACCGCTAAGCCGCTCAATCCCCTGTTCCGGAGGCTTTGATATACCATGAAATATCCGTTCCTTCTGCTCGCGATTCTGATCCTTTTCACCAGTCCGGTCCTGGCCGGGCCGGCGAACGAGCTGTTCGGCACCTCTCTCATCGCCGACATCGCGGAAAAGGTGAGCCCGGCCGTCGTTGCCATCGAATCGGTTCAATACGTCCGGCGCCGGAGCTTCGGCTCGGGAGACCCGTTTCTCGACCAATTCTTCGGCCATCTCTTCGAAGACGATTTCTCGGGCTTCAACAATGTCATCCCGCAGAAGGGCAACGGCTCCGGCGTCATCATCAGCGCCGACGGGCATCTGCTGACGAACGAGCACGTCATCGCGGGCGCGGACGAACTGCTCGTGAAGCTGAAAGACGGCCGGAAGGCGAAGGCACGCCTCATCGGCAAGGACGCGAAAAGCGACTTGGCCGTACTGAAGATAGACGGTGAATCCGCCCTTCCCTTCGCGCCTCTCGGCGACTCGGACAAACTGCGGGTGGGGGAGTGGGCCATCGCGATCGGCAACCCCTTCGGCCTCGGCATCACCGTCACCGCAGGAGTCATCTCGGCCCTCGACCGCGAGCTCGCCATAGATCGCAATCGCGGCTTCAAGAACCTCATTCAGACCGATGCCTCGATCAATCCCGGCAACTCGGGCGGCGCTCTCGTGAACGCGAAGGGCGAGGTGATCGGCATCAACACGGCGATCCTCCCGTACGGTCAGGGAATCGGGTTCGCGATTCCCGTCAGCTCGGCGCGGCGGATCATCGGCGACCTGATGGCGTTCGGAAAAGTCAAAAAGGTTTTCACGGGTCTTACGCTTCAGGAAATCAACGACAGATTGGCCGAACACCTGGAAATTCCCCGGAAAGGGGTGCTCGTCACCGAGGTGGCGCAAGGCTCGAATGCCGACGGCATCGGCATTTCCCCCGGCGACGTGATCGTTTCCGTGAACGGGAAGGAAATCGACGGCATCGGCGCGTTCAACGACCAGATTACCCGGTTCCGTGTCGGGGAGGCGGTCGAACTCGGCGTTCATCGAAAAGGGACGGTCAATATCGTCAAGCTCACCCTCAGCGAAATTCCGAGCAGCGGTAAGCGTGGGGCCGCGATGGCCGCAAAAAACCGCCTCGGCCTCGGACTTGCCGATCTGAACGGCGCAACGCGCGATGAGTTCGGCATCCAGGTCACGTCCGGCGTCGTCGTCACGGCGATCCGTTCCGGCAGTCTCGCCGAGGAAATAGGCCTCAGGCCCGGCGACGTCATTCAGACGATCAATCGCGTGCCCGTCACGTCGGCGGCAGAGTTGGATGCGATTCTGCGGCGGCTTCCCTCCGGGGGGCGCATCATCCTCGGCGTGATTCGGGGAACGGTCGGAAACCTCATTCTGATAGCCGTTCCATGACGGAATCGAATAATTTCCTCTCAATTGATTGACCGAATCAGCCGACCTTGGTAAGGTAATACTCGTCTGATTTTCATTGACGACAGCGGAAATATCCTATTATACTCACACTCGCAGCAGTAAGTCGTAGGCAGACAATCGGAGGAAGCCCGAATGCAATTGGCGGATGTTTTGCATGAAAAGATGGTGTTCCTGGATTTCAAGGCCGTCGGAAAAGACGAAGCGATCGATGCGTTCGTGAAGGCGATCGTCGATTCCGGCACGGTCGATGAACCGGCGGCTCTCAAGAGCGCCCTTCTCGAGCGTGAAAAGCTCGGCACCACCGGTGTCGGTGGGGGAATTGCCATCCCGCATGCGCGCTGCGGCGTGATCAAGGATCTTTCGGTCGCGTTTTTCCGGTCGCCCGAAGGCATCAATTTCGGCGCCATCGACGGGAAGCCGGTCAATCTGATTTTCCTTCTGCTTGCCCCGATCGCTTCGGGCGGCCCCTACCTGAAACTGCTTGCGAAGATTTCCCGGCTTCTGCGCGGAGACGAATTCCGCCAGGCCCTGATGGATGCCGACGGCCCCGCCGCGGTTCTCGAGATCATCCGGGATAATGAATGACCGTTTGACGCGACCCCGATCCGGCGCACACCGGGTCGGGGTTTGCTTTATATCCGCCGTTTTCTCCTGTCTGCTTCTTTCGGGCGAGACGTTGCAGGCCGCAGGGCGCGCGTCTTCCAGCGATTCGAAAAAACGCCAGGAAAAGACCGTCGCGAAGGAAAAAGAGGGCGATGCGGTTGACGCGGCCGAGACCGGTGAAGATCTGTTCCTTCGCGAGGGCAAGGAAAACCAGAAGTTCCTTCC